>JBEIPP010000020.1:0-27114 GCA_040376995.1 Flavobacteriales bacterium | reverse complement strand
TGTAAGTCTCTTAAAAACAGCAGGTTTTTGATTTTTAATATCTTCCCATTTCATACTCAAAATTCAAAAACAATTCCTCTATTTTTCAGAACCTTAATATCTTGTTATGAATAAAAGATTGTCAATTATGAAAGAGGTCTATTAAAATTCAATCATAATTATTCTTGTAATTCTAACCAACGCATCGTTTTTTCATCGATTTGTGATGTAATAAAAGTGAATTGTTTTGATAGTTTTTCTATTTCTTTAGCGTCTGTTATACCACTGGACAATAAAGTTTCAATTTCTGTTTTTTTAATTTCTAATTGAGGTAATTCAATATCTAAGGCCTCTAGTTCTTTTTGTTCTTTAAAAGATAATTTCTTTTTTTCTGTAGCTACAATTTCTTGAACTTGTTTTACAGGCTGCTTTAATGCTGAATTATTAGCTGAAATGATTTCTTTTTGTTTTTGCTCTTTAGCTAATTCTTCAGTTTCTGCCTCTGAATCGTATTTCCATTGACGATACTCACTGTAATTACCAGGAAAATCTTTTACTATACCATTACCTTCAAATGCAAATACATGGTCTACTAATCTATCTAAAAAGTAACGATCATGAGATACAATTAATACGCAACCTTGAAAATCCAATAAAAATTGCTCTAAGGTTTGTAATGTTACTATATCTAAATCATTTGTAGGCTCATCTAGTATTAAGAAATTAGGATTACGAACTAATACTGTTAGTAAATACAAACGACGTTTTTCACCACCACTTAATTTACTTACATGCCCGTATTGAACTTCGGGAGCAAAATTAAAGCGTGTTAATAAGGCAGATGCGCTTAAAGAAGTTCCATTAGCTAAAGGAATAAATTCAGCAATATCTTTTACAACTTCAATCACACGTTTATCATCCGCTACTTGTATTCCTTTTTGAGAATAGTATCCAAATACTATAGTATCACCAACCGTTACTTTACCTGTATCTGGCGGTTCAATACCTTGTAACATATTAATGAATGTACTTTTACCTATACCGTTTGGACCAACGATTCCAATTTTTTCGCCTTTGATAAATGTGTATGTAAAAGGTTCTAATATTTTTTTTTCGCCAAACGCTTTTTTTAAATTATGTACTTCAATAATTTTACTTCCAATACGTTCAACTTTTACACTTAATTCAATTTTTTTATCTACGCTCTTCTTGCGTGCCTTTGCTTCTACATCTACAAAGGCATCTACACGAGATTTAGATTTAACGGTACGCGCGCGTGGTTGTTTACGAACCCACTCTAATTCTCTACGATACAAGTTTTTTGCTTTTTCTAATTCAGAAGCTTGCATTAGCATACGTTCAGCTTTCTTCTCCATGTAGTAATCAAACTTCCCTTTGTATTCGAATAACTGATGGTCATCAATTTCAATGATTCTATCACACACTTCATCTAAAAAATACCTATCATGTGTAACTAATAAAATACTTTTTTTATAACTACGTAAATATTCTTCTAACCATTCAATCACCGTAACATCCAAATGGTTGGTAGGCTCATCCATGATTAATAAATCTGGTTCGTTTAAAATAACTTGCGCTAGAGCTAAACGCTTTTTTTGACCACCACTAAGAGTGCTTACTTTTTGAGTTAAATCATTTAATCCTAAATTAGCACAAACCAACATGATTTGTGTTTCTACATTCCATGCCTCTAAATCATTCATCTTATTAGTTAAGATGTCTAATTGGTTTTCAGTTTTTTCTGTAGGATTTGCATAATGTGTTTCTACTAAATGAGTATAATCAATAGCTGTTTTCACCATCTCACTATCACCAGCATAAATAGCTTGTTCAATTGTATGATTTTCATTTAGGTTAGGCTCTTGACTTAAAAAAGAAATGCGTAATTCTTTACGAAAAGCTATATCTCCACTATCAGGAATTTCTATGCCTTGTAATATTTTGAATAGCGTAGATTTACCTGAACCGTTTTTTGCGATTAAAGCAACCTTATCGCCATAGTTAATTCCAAAGTTAATATTTTGAAATAATTTTTTGTCGCCAAAACTTTTACTTAATTGATTTACTGAAAGAAGATTCATTACTATTGATTTGTTTTAATCGCAAAGGGTGCAAAGAGGTTTTATTTTTATAATTAATTTTTTAGATTTTTTTCGATTAAGTATCTTAACTTATCTCTATTTAAATTAGAGTTTATCTCTCCATTAACTGTAAGCGAGACATTCCCTGTTTGTTCTGAAACGGTTATTGCTAAAGCATCTGTTGTTTCAGTTAATCCAACCGCAGCTCTGTGTCGCATTCCAAAATGTGAAGGAAAGTTTTCGTTTTCTGTAACAGGTAAAACACAACGAGCAGCAATAATTCTATTATCTTTAATAATAACTGCTCCATCATGCATCGGACTATTTTTGTAGAAAATATTTTCCAACATTTTATTTGTTAATGCCGAATCAACTATTTCTCCAGTATTAACATAAAATTTTAAATCAGATTTACGGGAAATAATAATTAAAGCACCTGTTTTAGTTTCACTCATATTAAAACAGGCGTTAATTACAGCGTCAGCATCTAAAATAAAACGAGATGATGCAACTGAAGCGTTAGAGAATAAAAAAATAGATTTCCAATTTTTGTTTTTTATAAATTCATTAGATCCAATGTATAGTAAAAACTTTCTTATTTCTTGTTGAAATACTACCATTACAGCAATTACACCAACATTAATAAATTTCCCTAAAATAGAGCCTAACAGCTTTAATTCAAAAGCTCGAACAATTATCCAAACAATATATATTAATGCTAAGCCAATAAATACATTAACGGCAGCGGTGCCCTTTACCATTTTGTATAATTGGTAGAGCATAATCGCTACTAATATAATATCTATAGCATCTGTAATATTGAACGAAAGAAATAATATGTATAGTGGATAAAACACGATGGCGAAGATACCTCTTTTATCCTAAATTTATATTGTTTTTTGCAGATAAACAGTAGAAAAGAATAATTGTTAAATTCTAATTCCTATAATTAATAAATCACTCCTTATTCCAAGTTTTCTTTCCAATTTTCAAATGTTGTATTAAGTATTTTTTGATATGGTTATTATTAACTGCATAACTTATAAAACTCATCATAATCAGTTACATAATCTCAGCTAATACAACTAATCCTAAATGTATATAACAGGTAATTTATCAAAATAAAATAGTAATGTAAAAAATAATGGTTTCGCTGGTGTAATAAATAATACAACTCATTCTTAAAATCAAAATAACACACCATAAAACCACTATTATTTCAAAAGTCTTTATAATAAAGAGACAAGGAAGACATGATTACTTTTGACATGAAAATAGGTAAGCAAATACTAAGTAATTATCCATAATTATTAACCCTGATTCTTCAATTTCACCATCGTTAAGATGGTAGCAATACCAACGGTTTGTCCAGCTTGGTCAGCTGCATTATATTTTTCTAATACTTCAGGCGAACTTGCATCGTAAATGTCTACTATCCATTTCACAATACCAACCTTCACTTCTTTTCCGTTAGCGGCCTTTAATGGTGTATCATTTTCGATTTTTTCTTTACAAGTAAATTTCACGCCAATGGTCATGTCCGGGTAAATAGGGCGTGTAAAACGACACTCATCAATACCATAGTTTAATAACACTGGGCCTTTTGCTGGATCAACAAATAAACCCGCTGCCTTTGATAAAATAAAATATCCGTGTGCAACTGTTCGCTTGAAGATTGTTCCTTCTAAAGCATTGGGTTGTAAATGCGCGTAAAATTTATCTCCTGTTAAGTTAGCAAAGTTTACTAAATCATCTTCGCTAACGGTATGTGTTGGTGTAATCTCTGTTTCACCTACTTCTAAATCTTCGAAATACTGACGAAACGGATGCACATCTTTAATAATCATTTTAGCACCAACTTGGTAGCTATTTAAAATAGACGTAATCATTGATGGCGAACCTTGAATGGCAGTACGTTGTAAGTAATGAAACACGCCACGTTTTCCGCCCATCTCTTCTCCACCACCTGCGCGGCCAGGGCCACCATGAACTAACATTGGCATTGGACTTCCATGACCAGTACTTTCTTTAGCGCAATCTGCATTTAATACTAAAATACGACCATGCATACAAGCCGAACCAATGGTGTATTTACGAGCAATGGTTTCGCTAGCGGTTACTATAGAACTTACTAAACTTCCTTTACCCATTTTTGCTAATTGAATGGCATCTTCAATAGTTTTGTAAGGCATAATGGTACTTACAGGTCCAAAGGCCTCAACGTTATGACAATCTGTATTAGTAAATGGTTTATCATTATAAAAAATAATTGGAGGCATAAAGGCTCCTTTGTGTTTATCAGCACCTTTTACTTCAAAGTTTTCGAAATTACCAATAATGATATTTTGAGTTTTAGAAAGTAATTCTACTTTTTCTTTTACTTCAATTAATTGCGATTGCCCTGCTAATGAGCCCATGCGCACACCTTCTACATTTGGGTCACCAATAACATTTTGAGCTAAGCGTTTGCCTAATGCAATTTGTACATCTTCCACCATATTCTCTGGAACAATGATACGACGCACGGCTGTACATTTTTGTCCGGCTTTAGTGGTAATTTCTCTAGCAACTTCTTTAATAAAAATATCAAATTCTGGCATGGCTGGAGTTACATCAGTACCTAACACGCAACAATTTAAAGAATCAGCTTCCATATTAAAATGAACCGCCTCTTGCAACAAACGTGGATGAGCCTTTAACATTTTGCCAGTAGAGGCTGAACCTGTAAAGGTAACGGTGTCTTGACTTTCGACATGTTCTAAAATTCCATTAGCGCTACCGCAAATTAATTGTAATGCACCATCAGGTAAAATTTTAGAAGCAATAATTTCTTTAACCACCGCTTCTGTTAAGTACGATGTTAAAGCTGCAGGTTTAACAATAGCAGGTACTCCTGCTAGCCAGTTAACGGCTACTTTCTCTAACATCCCCCAAACCGGAAAGTTAAACGCATTGATATGAATAGCAACGCCTTCTTTTGGTACGCAAATATGGTGACCAATAAATGTATTATTTTTTGATAAACGCGCTACATCACCTTCATAACAATAGGTTTCGTTAGGAAAAGACTTACGTAAAGATGCGTATGCAAATAAATTACCAATACCGCCTTCAATATCTACCCAGCTATCAAGGCGGGTTGCACCTGTTGCCCAGGAAATTTTATAAAAATCTTCTTTTTTACTTTGCAAGTATAATGCTAAAGTCTTTAACATCAAGCCTCTTTGTTGAAAGGTCATGTTGCGAAGCTTTGGCCCGCCAACGCTACGTGCGTAATTACACATGGCTGCAAAATCTAATCCTTTGCTACTAACGGTGGCAATTGCCTCACCTGTAATAGCGTTATATAATTCTTGTCCGTTATCTACTCCAGCAATCCATTGGCCTAAAGCGTAATTTTGTAATTTGTTCATAGAAATAAAGTGATAATCCGCATTAAATATAAAAAAATGTTGGAATAAATGAGGGTTTATTATGCTTTAATTGACTGGAAACCAGATTTGATGATAGATAAAAATGATTATATTAGATATTACGTAAAATTTACCAAAACAAGAAAGTATCCTAAGTACATAGGTTCTTATTAAATATATTACTAGCCATGAACAACGATATCCAAACCTACCACACCTCACAATCAGCTGAAGACAAAGCTATTTGTGATGTATTGCATGAAGAAATTTGTAAGCATTTACCAAAAGCAGAAAACAAAGTTTGGCATGGACATCCTGTTTGGTTTTTGGATGGCAACCCCATTGTAGGTTATAGTAAACTAAAAGCAGGATTACAATTAATGTTTTGGAGCGGTGTAAGTTTTGAAGAAGAACAGCTCGTGCCAGGCAAAAGCGGCAAGTTTAAAGATGCGGCTATTTTTTATACATCAGCTGAGCAGATTAATACCAAAGATTTAAAACGTTGGTTAAAAAAAGCCAATGATATACAATGGGATTATAAAAATATTGTAAAACGCAAAGGTGTTTTAGAGAGATTGAAGTAAAATTCACACCTGTCAGGTTTTAAAAACCTGACAGGTGTTGTTCGATAAATTAAACCAACCTCTTCAAAAAGAAAGTTCCGAAAGGCACTAACGACAATAAAAAAGCGAAGCAAGCATTTTTAAAAGATAGCTTAACTTTAAAAAACATCAATGCTAGCAATATCATAAAGGCTACAAATAAAGCACCGTGTATACTTCCCATAGGTCTAATGTATTGTGGCGTATTATATATGTATTTTAAAGGCATAGCTATAAATAATAAAAGTAAGTAACTATAACCTTCTATCTTTCCTACTATTAAAAACCATTTGGTAATTGCTGTGTTTTCCATGTTTAAATTATTTGTTTTAGTTGTCATAACTTGTCCCGAACTTGATTCGGGATGGTATAACCATGTTATCTTCTCCCGATAGCTATCGTGACATGATTGTGCTGGTAGTAGCATGGTTATTTCATAAATATACAAATATAATCATGGTTAAACTCTATCTTTGTTTTAAATTTAGTTGAATTTAAATCCCGTTCTATGTCCTTATCACAACATTATATTTCTGCCGAAGAAGCTTTGCAATTGGTTCAATCCAACCAACGTGTTTTTTTGCATGGCAGCGCCGCTACTCCTGTTTATTTAATTAATAAATTATTAGAGCAAAAGCAACGTTTAAAAAATGTAGAATTAGTAAGCATAACACAGCAAGGTGTTGATTTAAATAGTCCTGATTTAGAAGGGCATTTTTTTATTAATTCTTTATTTGTATCAGCAGCAAATCGTGCAGCGGTAAATAGTAAAACAGGTGATTATGTTCCTGTTTTTTTAAGCGAAATTCCTTTACTATTTACAAGAAATATATTGCCTTTAGATGTGGCTATAGTTCAAGTATCGCCGCCAGATAAACACGGCTATTGTTCATTAGGAACTTCTATTGATGTTGCAAGAGCAGCAGTTGAAACAGCTAAGATTGTCATCGCACAGGTTAATCCTAATATGCCGCGTGTGCATGGCGATGGCTTTGTGCCTTTTAGTAAATTTAATGCTGTTATTTGGGTTGATGCAGCGTTACCAGAAGTAAACTATTCTAACGACTCAAATGAGGCTACTGATAAAATAGGTAAGCTCGTAGCAAGTCTAGTAGAAGATGGAGCAACACTTCAATTAGGCATTGGTACTATTCCTGATTCGGTTTTAAAAAATTTAACCAATCATAAAAATTTAGGTATACATACCGAAATGTTTTCGGACGGCGCTATTCCATTAATAAAAAACGGAACGATTAATAATAGTTTAAAGAAAAAAGTAAATGGCTATTGTGTTACTTCATTTTTACTAGGAACAAAAGCCTTGTATGATTTTGCAGACGACAATCCAATCATCAAATCTTTAGAAATTGATTATGTAAACAATCCACTCATCTTATGCCAAAATCCTAAAGTAACTGCTATTAATAGTGCAATTGAAATTGATATTACTGGACAAGTATGTTCAGATTCCATTGGAACCTATCAATACTCTGGCATTGGCGGACAAATGGATTTTATTAGAGGAGCTGCATTATCAGAAGGAGGGAAACCCATCATTGCATTACCATCAATCACAGGAAAAGGTATTTCTCGCATTGTGCCATTTTTAAAACAAGGAGCAGGAGTTGTAACCACACGTGGACATATTCATTGGATAGTTACCGAATATGGAGCGGTAAATTTATTTGGAATGAATATGGAACAACGCGCCAAAGAATTAATTAAAATTGCACATCCTAAATTTAGAGAAGAACTAGAAAAAGAAGCTTACAAAAGATTTAAATAAACATGCAACAAAAAATTGGGATAGCTTTATCAGGAGGAGGCGCCAGAGGCATTGCTCATCTTGGCGTATTAACAGCATTAGAAAAGTTTGGAATTAAGCCTTCTGTAATTTCGGGAACGAGTGCTGGAGCTATTGCTGGTGCATTTTATTCAGGAGGTTATTCGTTAACAGAAATAAAAAACATAATTAAAAAAGGCAATTTTTTTAACCTATCAAATGTGTTGATTAAAAAACAAGGCTTGTTTACGATGAAAGGTTTTGAAAAAATGTATCAAGAATATTTTCCAAATAATACATTTGATGATTTACAAATTCCTTTATATGTAGCAGCTACTGATATTTTAAAAGGCGAAGTGGTGTATTTTTCGTCTGGTAATTTATCGCAAGTATTAATGGCCTCATCTTGTATTCCGATTGTTTTTCAGCCATTGCATTTTGATGATACGTATTTTGTGGATGGAGGTGTTTTAAATAATTTTCCAGTTGAACCTTTAATCAACAGATGTGATATTATTATTGGGAGCCACGTTAATTCAATTAAAACAGAGGCCAATGAAATACACATGTCAAACATTATTGACCGTTGTTTTCATTTGGCAATGAGTAATTCGGTTAGAAATAAAATAAATAGTTGTGATTTATTTATTGAACCGCCAAACATGAGTCGATTCAGTATTTTTGATCTCAAAAAATCGGATGAAATTTTTGAATACGGTTATAATTACACTTTAAGCTTAGAGAAAGAAATTAAACAACTCATTCTTCCACCTCAATAACAATAGGCGCAATTATAAATTTCTCAATCAACTTTTCAATTTTTGGCGTTAAATCATTTGTAAATACTAAATGCTGGCATTTAGGTAAACTCAATGCTAACCTATCTATTTGACCTTGCAATCCATGTTTTATAATCATTTCTGCATCATCAATCACAAATAATTTTATTTTATTTAGATTAAAATTTTTTCGGAAATAAATTTCTAGTACACGTTTTGCGGTTCCAATTACAATGTCTGTCCCAAAATAAATAGCCTCTGTTTGTGCATCAATTTTTCCTCCATCAAAAGCAACTTCTGCTCTTAAATCTGTGTTTTTAGATAGCAATCTAAATTGATCTTTCATCTCTAAAGCTTTTATTTCATCAGAAACGATAATTAAAGCACGAGGCGCATCTTCAAAAGCCATTCCTAATTTTTGAATGACACTTAACATTATTGTAGTGCTTTTTCCTGAACCATTTGGTCCAATAGCAATCACATCTGCCCCCCCATTAATTTTTGGAATACATTTTTTTTGTAATTCTTTTGGTTCTTCAAAACCGTTTTCTAATAAAGCTGATGATAACTTTTTATGAAGTTTTTCTTTGAACATGGTTGTAAATTATCGTTTAATTCCTTTTTGGTTTAATGCTTCCTGATAAGTGGCCGCATTTTTCATGTGTACTTTATAATCATTAGTAAAGTTAGAGTAACCACTAAAATCTGCCTTTGCACAAAAGTAGGTATAATTATGCTTGGTAAAATTTAATACAGCATCAATAGTTGAAGGATTTACCATACAAATAGGACCAGGAGGTAATCCTTTGTAGCGGTAGGTATTATAGGGCGAATCAATTTCTTTATCAGCAGATAATACACGTTGCACATCAAAATTACCATTTGCAAACACAACGGTAGGGTCTGCTTGTAATCTCATGCCTTGTTTTAATCGATTGATATACACGCCCGCAATTTTTTGTTGCTCGGTTTTGATACTACTTTCACTTTGAACAATAGAGGCAATAGTAGCTATTTCGGGAACGGAATAACCTAAAGATTTTGCCTTATCTTTTTTGACTTTTGTCCAAACTTTATTATAGGATTTTTCTAATAAAATAAATAAATCATTGATGTGAGTGGTCCAATTTACTTCGTACGTGTCAGGAACAATAAAAGCCATAAAATTTTCTGAATTTAAACCATATTGGTCGGCTAAGATATCTTCGTTGGAACAATAGTCTTCTAGCTCTGCTTTTTCAATTTCTAGTTTTTCAGATACATAATCAATAAATTGTTCTTTCGTTCGAATTTGAGAATTAAAAAACAATTTTACTTTTTCTTGTTTGCCATTAACAATCATTTTTATAATCGAACGATTACTCATCTTAGCATCTATCCTATATTTTCCTGAATTTATATGATCTTGTAAATGCATGCTTTTAGCCATCCATTCAAAACTTTCCTGATCATCAATAATATTTTCAGAATATAATTCATCTAGCACATCTTCAAATGTAGCATCTGTTTTAATATAGATGTATGTGTATTTTTTTCCATTTAAATGCACATTGCTTTTAAAAATATTTTCATAAGCCCAATAGCCCGCAAAAGCTATTGCACCAAGCACCAATAGAATAATTATTTTTTTAAATGTTCCTCCAGACTTTGCCACGATACTATAATATGGTTTCTTTAATTAAAACAAAAATGCCTACCACAAGTGTAAACCATCCAAATGCTGGTTTTAGTTTTTGAGAAGATACTTTGGTAGATAATAAACTTCCTATTAAGATTCCTAAAATACATATAACAGAAATAATCATTAACATTATCCAATCCATATTTTGATGACCAATGTTGCCCGTAAATCCAACTAATGAGTTTAATGCGATAATACATAAAGAAGTTCCAATGGCTTTTTTGAAATTTAATCTTAAAAAAAAAATTAATACGGGAACAATAATAAACCCACCGCCAGCGCCTACAAAACCTGTTAGGAAGCCTACTGTTATACCCAATAAAATAACAAAAGGTAAGCCTAATGGACTTTTAGCAAACTCATCCCATTTCAATTCATTTATTCTGTTGTATTTTTTCTTTTTGATCATACTTATTGAAGAAGATAAAGTTAAAACAGAAAATAATATCATAATTAACATGTGTTTCGAAATTTCAAATCCTGAAAATGAAATAATCGAAGGGATATTAGGTATGATAAATTTGCGAACACAAAATACGGTTACTAAAGAAGCAATTGCAAATTGTAAAATTGCTTCAACGCTGATATTTCCTTTTTTTAAGTAAGCAATGACGCCTATTAATGAAGTGATACCAATAATAAAAAGAGAATAGCTTGTAGCTTCATCAGTACTATATCCCATTACATATACTAACACTGGAACTCCTAATATAGACCCTCCGCCGCCAATTAATCCAAGGATTAATCCTATTACTAAAAAAGCTATGCAGCCAGCTATAATCAATTATTTAGCTTCTATGTTAGATAAAATATTCAACTCCTTTAATTGCTCATCGCTAATTTCACTCGGACTATCAATCATCACATCACGACCTGAATTGTTTTTTGGGAAGGCAATAAAATCCCTAATACTATCGCTACCACCAAATAAAGAGCATAATCTATCAAATCCAAAAGCTAAACCCCCATGAGGAGGAGCACCAAATTCAAAAGCATTCATTAAGAATCCAAATTGTTTTTGAGCTTCTTCTTTAGTAAATCCTAATAAATCAAACATTTGTGCTTGTAAGTCTTTATTATGAATACGAATACTTCCACCACCTACTTCAACGCCATTAATAACTAAATCGTATGCATTTGCTCTTACAGCACCTGGGTTTGTTTTAAGCAATTCAAAATCTTCTGGGTTTGGAGAAGTAAATGGATGGTGTTTAGCGTGCCAACGACCAGCTAAAGACGCTAATAAATTAGGGTCGCCATCATTCCATTCTAATAATGGAAAATCAATGACCCATAATGCTGAGAATTTTGATTTATCTCGTAAGCCAAGACGAGTGCCCATTTCTAAACGTAATTCACTCATTGCTTTGCGAGTTTTTTCTTCTACTCCAGCTAATACTAAAATTAAATCGCCTGGCTGTGAATGGCATGCAATCGACCAAGCTTTTAAATCTTCTTCAGTATAAAATTTATCTACACTTGATTTGATTGTTCCATCTGCATTATGACGAGCATATACTAAACCTGTTGCCCCAATTTGCGGACGTTTCACCCATTCTGTTAATTCATCTAACTGTTTACGAGTGAATTCAGCAGCTCCCTTAGCACAAATTGCCACCACTAATTCAGCCTCATCAAATACTTTAAAGTTTTTACCAGCCACAACTTGATTCATCTCCACAAACTTCATATCAAAACGCGTGTCAGGTTTATCGTTACCGTAATATTTCATTGCATCTGCATATGTCATATGAGGAACGAAAGGCATATCAATATTTTTCACTGCTTTAAACAAGTGACGAACTAAGCCTTCAAATGTATCTAAGATATCTTTTTGCTCAACAAAGCTCATCTCACAATCTATTTGCGTAAACTCTGGTTGTCTATCAGCTCTTAAATCTTCATCTCTAAAACATTTTACGATTTGATAGTATCTATCAAAACCACCAACCATTAATAATTGCTTAAATGTTTGAGGTGATTGTGGTAATGCATAAAACTGCCCAGCATTCATTCGGCTTGGCACAACGAAATCACGAGCACCTTCGGGTGTTGATTTAATTAATACAGGCGTTTCTACTTCTAAGAAATTTAATTGATCTAAGTAGTTACGAGTTTCAATAGCCATTCGATGACGCAACTCCAAGTTTTTACGCACTTCATTTCTACGTAAATCTAAGTAACGGTATTTCATGCGTAACTCATCCCCACCATCGGTATTATCTTCAATAGTAAAAGGAGGAGTTACCGATTCATTTAAAATTTTAAATTCTTTTACTAATATTTCTATTTCTCCGGTTGGATTATTTTTGTTTTTGCTTTCACGTTCAATAACCGTTCCTGTAACTTGAATCACGTACTCGCGACTTACACTGCGAGCTTGCGCATTCATATCTTTATCCACATCTTCGTTAAAGGCTAATTGAGTAATACCATAACGATCTCTTAAGTCAATAAAAGTCATTCCACCTAAATCGCGAGATTTTTGAACCCAGCCACTTAAAGTAACTTGTTGATTAATGTTTGATAAGCGTAATTCGCCGCAAGTGTGTGTACGTAACATATAAAAAAATTCAGGGGCTAATTTACCTAAAATTGATGAGGAATAGAAACAAAAAACCCGATTAAAATAATCGAGTTTCGTTAATTTATTTAGAAATATAAAGTTCTTCTGCTTTTTCCCAATTCACTATATTCCACCAATTAGAGATATAATCAGCACGTTTATTTTGGTATTTTAAATAATAGGCGTGTTCCCAGATATCTAATGCTAAAACAGGTTTTCCTTTTTCTGAAGCAACATCCATTAATGGATTATCTTGATTAGGAGTTGTAGTAATTTTTAATTTTCCTTCTTGTTCAATTAACCAACACCAACCACTGCCAAATATTTTAGTTGATTTTTCGGCAAATTCTTTTTTAAAATCTTCAAATGTTTTAAAGTCTCTAATGATTGATTCAGATAGCTTTCCAGAAGGTTTATTTTCTTTTGAACTAGGATTTGCTTTCATTAACTGCCAAAATAAGCTATGGTTATAATGTCCGCCACCATTGTTGCGAATAGTAACATCTGCTTTTGAAATAGTTTTAAAGGACAGTTCTAAAACAAACTCACCGCCCATATTTTCAATTGCTTTATTTAATTTATCTACGTATGCCTGATGATGTTTTGTGTGATGAATCATCATGGTTTGCTCATCAATAAATGGCTCTAAAGCATTATAAGCGTATGGTAAAGAAGGCAGGATAAAGGGTGTTGAACTAACGCTTTGTTTTCCGAGATTTTCCAATGCATTTAACTGTTCGCTACTTACTAATTTAGTAGCAATTCCAGAAAGTCCTAATAATCCTATTTTCTTAAAAAACTCTCTTCTATCGCTCATTTTAAAATTGTATTAGTAGTTGATTTTTTTCTACGGCTACACCTTTGTTTATGGCAATTTTTTTAATTACCCCATCTACAGGAGATTTTAAAATATTTTCCATTTTCATGGCTTCTAATACAATTAAGGCATCTCCTTTTTTCACTTCTTGCCCTTCATCTACTAGTATATTTAATACCATTCCTGGCATTGGCGCTTTTATATCATTTACTTTTTTAGCAGCCAAATTATCAAGACCTAAGCTATGTAATAGCTCATCGTATTTATCTTTAATATCAAGTGCGTAAGAGATATTATTGATTTTAACAACCATTTTTTTCTCTTCTGGAACTTGCTTTACGATTTCTAAATTATAAGAAACGTTATCTTTTAGTAAATGATAAGCTCCTTCTCTTACTTTAATAATATCTGCAGAAAATTCTTGGCCGTTTAGGTTGCCAGAAATAGTATTATTATTCTGCTTGTTTAGTTCTGTTTTAAACTCTTTTGAGCCGTTTACTTTAATTGTGTACATATAGCAAATGTAAAGGAAATTAGTGTAAAAAAAAACGCTTCGAATAATTTTCGAAGCGTTTTAGGATTTTTTATTTATAGTGACTATTTTTTAATAAATTCTCCCATTTTGTTATCGTAGTTTAAAAAGTAACCTCCTTTAGCCAAGTTCGATACATCAATAGTAGAGGCAAACCCTCTTTTTACAATATTACCGTATTGATCGTAGATTTCGTACATGGTTTCAATTGGCTTTTCGTTTGCTAAGAAATTAATGTCTTTTGAAGCTTTTACTGGAGCAAATGTCACTTCAGAAATTTCAGATACAAAATCAACTGGCTTAGATAATCTTGGTTGCCCACTATAATCTGTTTGACGAACTCTTACTTGATTTTTACCAGAGTGAGGAGCAACTTTAAAAATATAATTATTTGTACTTGGCGTGCCAACTCCATCAGCTTCGCCAACTTTTACCCATTTATTCCAACGAAATTGTTCAATTGCATATGCTAATTTCCCAGTTTCAGATTTTGTAGACCATTTAATTGTACCATCTTTATCGACGCTCATTGAAATAACCTCAAAAGTACTCTTAGGTTTTAAAACTTCAGGGTTTAGAACTTTAGGTTTGCAATCGTCCTTGTGTTTAATTTTTATTTCAACTTTTTCACCAATAGCTAATTTGTGAGGTTTGAAGTCAATTTCAAACGCACTTGAGTTAGTTTCATCAGTTGTGATGTTTCCATTCACTAAAACTTCTGTTACACAGAAACCAACGCCTCCGCTACCAAATGGATTTTGTACATATAAGTTTTTACCTTGGTAATTACCTTCTAAAATAATAACACCACCTTGTGCGAATCCTTTGTTTGAAAGAATTAAAGAAAGTATTAGTATCGAATAAATTTGTTTCATAGTCTGTTTGTTTTAGCACGTCTGCGAAAAGTCTTGCAATATTAAAACGATATTTGAGAAAAACAAAATAAAAATCACTTTTTTATTTAAAAAATGCAAATAGTCAGTAAAATTTCAAAAACAGTCGATTAATTGTTATATTTAGGCAGTTTTTAATTTTTTAGAATCATGAAATTTAACATTTCTTTTTTAACACTAGCTGCTACTATAGCGCTGTCTAGTTGTAAAGATAACAGTAAACTTTCCCATAAAAGTGGTGGTACATTTGTTATCGCAGAAAATTTCTCCATAGGAAGTATATATCCAATTTCGATCACCAATAAGGTTGAGGTGTTAATTGCAGGGCAAATCCATGAGTCTTTATTTAGATTGGATCCTAAAACTTTAGAAGTAGTACCAGGCTTGGCAGAAAAATGGGATCTTTCTAAAGATGGTAAAACAATTACTCTTCATTTGGTAAAAGGAGCTCATTTTCAAGACGATAAATGCTATAGCAGCGGAAAAGGACCAGAAATAACAACTAAAGACGTAAAATTCACGATTGAGCATTTGGCTACAAAAACGGAAGAAAATTATCAATTTTCTTCGATTTTGAAGGATAGATTAGTTGGTGTAAATGATTTTTTTGATAAAAAAAGTAATGCTATTTCTGGGATTAAAATTATTGATGATTATACTATTGTATTAGAGTTGGTTAATCCTAGTTTAAGCTTCCTAAAATTGTTGGCTAATCCTTCTGCTGCTATCATAAATGAAACGGCATTTAAGGCTTAC
Organism: Flavobacteriales bacterium; assembly: GCA_040376995.1. Classification (GTDB taxonomy): domain Bacteria; phylum Bacteroidota; class Bacteroidia; order B-17B0; family Aurantibacillaceae; genus UBA4416. The sequence continues at coordinate 11,211 of JBEIPP010000020.1, read as the reverse complement.
GGTAAAGATTTAAAAACGGGTGCAGGCCCTTTTATGTATGATGTTTCATCAAGCCCAGAAAAATTAGTTTTAATCAAAAACCCTAATTATTTCAGAAAAGATAGTCTCGGTTTCGCTCTTCCATATTTGGATACTGTCATTGTTCAAATTATGCCATCTATTGAGAATGGTTTATCTTCTTTTGAAAATGGAAAAATTGACTTAATTAATACCTTACCTTCTTTAAGAGTAAAAGACATTGTTGAGAAAAACATTAAGGAGTTTGTTGGTCGTCCTCCAAAATCTTTGTTACATAGAGAGCCTGAAATGTTAAGTCAGTTTTATGTATTTAATACTAAACAAAAACCTTTTGATAATACTGCTGTTAGACAAGCAATTAATTATGCTATTGATAGAGAAAAATTAGTAGATAATGTATTACAAGGGCAAGCTATTGGTCCTGCCGTATATGGTATTACTCCTAATACATTCGAAGGGTATGATATTAAAAAAATTAAAGGGTATAGTTTAGATATTGATAAAGCAAAAAAATTATTGAGTGATGCTGGATACGCAAATGGAAAAGGTTTTCCAGAAGTAAGAATTTTAATTAATTCTGGAAATTCGAGAAATAGTTCAGTGGCTGTGGAGATACAAAAACAATTAAAAGAACATTTAAATATTAATGTGAGTTTTGAGTCATTGCCAAATATTCAAAAAGATGAATTGCAAATACATGGTAAGAGCGATATTTATAGAAGTGCTTGGGTAGCTGATTATTCAAGCCCTGAATCTTTTTTAAGTTTATTTGTTGGAGATGGAGTGCCAGCTGATGCATCTGCTGCTAGTTTCCCAAACACATCTCGTTACCAAAACCCTTCATATGATTTGTATTTTAAAAAAGGACGCGATTCAAATATTAAAGACAGTAGTTTTGTTAATTTTATGAGAGCAGAGCAAATATTGATGGATGATGCAGTTATTATACCGCTTTGGTACGAAGGATCTTACCGATTGTTAAGTAATAACGTAAAAGGATTAAATTTAAATCCAATGCATTATTGTGATTTAACTAAAACATATAAAGTGAAATAAAATTTACTCCGCATTCTTCACGTTGTAAATTAAATTCTTCTTTCATGGCAGATTATTATTCAATACTAGGGCTTACAAAAAATGCTACTGATATTGAAATCAAATCTGCATTCAGAAAATTAGCAAAAACTTATCATCCCGATAAAAATCACGATCCTAATGCTAGAATATTATTTGAACGTATTTTAAAAGCGTATGATACACTTATTAATCCTCATACTAGAAGGCGTTACGATAATAATATTAGCTTTTCTTCATCAATACCACCAAATCTAATAGCGCTTCGCAATCTGCTCAACGAAGAAATAGAGGTCAGAAAGAATGGAATACGGATGAAGAAGATTTAAAAAGAAGAGAATACTATAAGCAACATTATCATCACGCAAAGAGTAAAGTGGCCGCACAGGCACAGCCAACAAAACCTGCTTATAGTGACTATAAGTATTTGTTATTTGCAACTCCAATTGCTGTAGGGTTATTAATGATAATTATTTCGTTGTTTAACTCAGAACCCAAAACAGAAACTGTTTTAGAAAGAAACACTGTTACCGTTGTTGATACAATTACACAGTTGGTTGCACTTAACAATGGTGATAAACCATACAGTGGTTTTTTTGGAGGAATAAAAACATTTGATACCCAACACGTTTTACAAATTAGCAACTCGAGTTCTTTTGATGCTGTAGTGGTTGTGTTTGATAAACTAACTAATAATTATTTACAACACGCGTATTTGAAAAACGCCTATACTATAGAGTTTTCAAAGCTTCCAAATACAGGAGTGTATTGGAAATGTGTGTTAGGAAAGAACTGGAACAATGATAAATTATTTTTTAATAATAAGGTTTCGGGAGGCTTTGACAGTATTGTACAATATCAAAATTGGAAAACTTTACCTACATTTTTTTCTCATGAACCAGAACAAGAATTAACTCTTTTATATGTTTTGAATAACCAGTCAAAAAACAAACAATATATTAGTAACGATACAGTTTTTTTTGAAAAATAAACAATGATAAAAACAACAAAATTTAAAAAAGGTACAGTTACTTTTTCAGATACAGGAAAGGGTAGAGTAGTTGTTTTGCTTCATGGATTTTTAGGTTCTCATCAAATATGGGAAAGCACTATTCAAAGTTTATCCAAATCGTTTAGAGTCATTGCTATTGATTTGCCAGGACATGGCAACACAGATTGTTTTGGGTATGTTCACACCATGGAACTATTGGCAAAATCGGTAAAAGCAGTGATGGATAGTTTAAGACTTAAAAAGTATGTAATTATTGGGCACAGCATGGGTGGTTATGCAGGATTGGCATTTGCTGATATGTATCCTGATAACTTAAAAGGGTTGTGCTTATATCATTCTTCAGCTTATGCTGATAGTGATGAAAAGAAAAGAGATCGAACCCGTTCCATTAAAGTGGTTAAAGCAAATCATAAAATATTTACAACCGAGGTCATTAAAAATTTATTTGCAACCAAAAATTTTAAATATCTAAAAGATGAAATTGCATTTGCACAAAAAATAGCCGCTAAAACATCTAAGCAATCTATTATTGCTTCTTTAGAAGGAATGAAAGATCGCTCACATCGCGATATGATTTTAGGCTTGGCTCATTTTCCGGTAATGATGGTTATTGGAGAGCATGATAATGTTTTGTCATCTAGTCAATTATTAGAGCAAGCTGATTTAATAAAAAATAAACATATTTTGTATTTAGAGCATGATGGACACATGGGTTTTTTAGAAAGTCCAAGAGTGAGTAATGATGCACTAAAGAAATTTTTAAGAGTTTGTTTTAAATAATATAAATTTATTAATGAAAATAGATTTTATTCATGCCCAACAAATCGATTTACAAAAAATTGTAACTACCTACAATTCAACTATTCCTTCTCATTTAGTAACTGCTGATTTAGAACCGGTAACCGTTGAAAGCAAACAAGCTTGGTTTAATGCTCATTCTCCCAACCGCAGGCCACTTTGGATTATAGAAGTGGATGGAATATATTCTGGCTGGATGAGTTTTAATTCGTTTTACGGACGACCAGCTTATGATGGAACGGTTGAGGTAAGTATTTATTTAGAAGAAATTGCTCGAGGAAAAGGATTAGGAAAAACCTGTTTGCAAAAAGCTTTCGATGCATGTTGTGAATTAAACATTAAAACTCTTTTAGGTTTTATTTTTGACCATAATGAACCTAGCTTACAATTATTTTATAAAATGGGATTTGAAAAATGGGCTCATCTTCCTAAAATTGCCAATATGATTGATGCTGAAAGAGGTTTAGTTATACTAGGAAAACGTATTTCTGAGTAAAATGACTGCACTTTATTGTCACAAAAATGATATTTTGTCAGAAAAAATAGTCTGGTATTTAAATTGACATATCTGTACAAAAATATAAATCATGTTTGATCCAATTTTATTAATCATCAGTTTAGTTTTTATGGGCATTGGTATGCTTGTAAGCAGTCGGTTAAAAAGCAAATTTGCAACCTATTCACAAGAGCGATTAAGTAGTGGCTTAACAGGCAAAGATATTGCACAAAAGATGTTACGCGATAATGGCATTTATGATGTCAATGTTGTTTCGGTTGAAGGACAATTAAGTGATCATTATAACCCAGCAGATAAAACAGTAAATTTAAGTTCGGATGTATATCACGGACAACATGTAGCAGCTGCCGCTGTCGCGGCTCACGAATGCGGACATGCGGTGCAACATGCTACAGCTTATCAATGGTTAACCATGAGAAGTAAATTAGTGCCTGCAGTTCAAATCAGTTCTACGATTATGAACTTCTTGACGATAGGTTTAGCATTTGTAGCTTATATGATGCCTAGCTTAACCAATGGAATGCTGTTATTGTTTATTATCCTACAAAGTATGATTACGATATTTAGTATTATTACTTTGCCAGTTGAGGTGGATGCTAGTCAAAGAGCTTTGGCTTGGCTAGATAAATCAGGCATTACAAGAGGACAAGAAAATACAGATGCTAAAGACGCTTTAAAGTGGGCTGCTTACACTTATTTTATTTCTGCATTGGGTTCTATTGCAACTTTAGTATATTACATTTGGAGATTTTTAGGAAATAGTAGAGAAGATTAATTCCTCCCCTGCTCCATCAAGAGAGGGAAATGTAGAGAATTATTTTTTATTCATTAATTCTGCCTGGATACGAATATATTCTTCATGAAGTACTATTACTAAAAAACACAATTATAGATACTAATACCATTTTTGAGGTATTGTTCCCATCCCTACAAATCATCAAATTTGAAATATGAACGACGATTTTAAATTTGAGAAAACATTTCAATTAAACTTTAACTGTCCGTTGTTGCCTTTTACAGATTGTTGCAAAAAAGGGAAAGATTGCTGCAAAAATTTTAAAAAGGGAGATCGCTGTAAAAAGTGTCCCGGAAAGAAAAAATAATATTATCGATAATAATTATTTAAAGAAGGTTGCGCTGCAGTAAAACCTAACTCAACGGCCTTTCTTAAATCACTACAAGGATTTTGTTTTAAATTCACTTTCACCACTCCTTTCCAATAATAGGCCTCTGCATAATTTGCATCAATAGCGATACAAAAATCTAAGTCTTGCAAACATGCTGCATAGTTCTGTATTTTACCAAATACAATGGCTCTTCGTAAATAATATACAGGGTTCTCTGAGTTTAAGGAAATCGCTATGTTGTAATATGAAAGCGCTTTATTTAATTGATTCAAATCATCATAACAATTTGCCAATACATAATTTGCCTTTAAATTTTTAGGGTCCATTTTCAATGCGGATTCTGCATCACTTATCGCTTTTGGAAAATCTTTTAAAGCGAGGTATACACTAGCTCTGCCAGCATAAGCTTTGTAATAGTTTTTATACTCTATAGCTTTAGTGAAATCATAAATAGCTTTCTCGTAATTTTGTGTTTTACCATTTAGTAATCCTCTATTATAATAACCTTTGTAATAGGTTGGATACAATTTCACTATTTGATTAAGATACTTAAATGACTTATCAAAATCATTTCGTTCCATGTACTCCACACCCAAACTATTAATAGCGATAAAGGATGAAGGATTTGTTTTTAAAACATTTAAAAATAACGACACACTATCTTTCCATAAAGCACTTCGTGCAAACGAAAATGATGACAATACGACTAGGAGCATTATGATAACTAGTCTATTTACATTAAATTTATTTAAAGCATAAATACAAGCTAGTGTTAATCCAATAATTGGCAAATACATATATCTATCCGCAGCTATGGCATCACCAAATGGCAGTATTTGCAATACTAATATGATATTAACGACAAATAACAACATTCCAAACACTATTAAATAGTGCTTCTTCTTAATTAAAAAATATAGTAAAGCCGTAAATGCTACTAATGAAATAAAGCCAATAACGGTTACAGTATTTAATGAATTAGGATAAGAGTAAAACGCTGATAAATTAATAGGAATTAAAAATTTAGAGATGTAATGAAAGAACCCATATCCAAAAATGCCAATCTTATTTATAATTGGATAATTGTGCGTATTCATCAAAAACTTAGCTTCTTCTTGAGCAAATACCGTAACAACACCAAGTGCAAGTGAAAATAAAAGAAACAAAATATGTCTTTTATACAGTTGTTTAAAACTTTCTTTAAATAAAAATACGTCAACTAAAATAAAGACTAATGGCAAAACAACGGCAGATGGTTTAGCCAATAAAGAACCTATAAAACAAAGATATACAAGCAATAACTGTTTTATAGATTGAGTGTTTTTATACTGAATATAAAACAATAGGCTCAGTATAAAGAAAAACGCATAGAGTAAGTTTTTTCTTTCAGCAACCCATGCCACACTCTCTATTTGAAGCGGATGAAATGCAAACACACAGGCTAACACAAAAGCTTGTAATGGTTTTAATTGAATTTTTTTTCCAAGATAAAAAACAAGAATAGTATTTAAAAAATGCCATACTATATTTTCTATATGGTATCCGGCGGCATGTTTACCAAACAACTTCCAATCAATAGCATAACTTAACATGGTTAAAGGATGGTAGTTCCCTATATAAAAATGCGTAAAGAAATTTTTAAACGCAAACTGATGAACATCTTTATTATTAACCACATATTCAGGGTCATCCCAAGCAATAAAGCCAGCAGAAAATAAATGATAAAAAACGACTGGAAAAACTAAACCAATAATTGCTAAAAATAACCAGTTAGGTCTAGATTTAATATTAACTGAATTTGATTTCATTATCTATCACAAATATAAAATTATTACCTTTAACCAGTGCCAAAATTATCAGTTGTTATTATTACGTATAACGAGGAAAAAAACATTGCTCGTTGCTTGGAATCTGTTAAAGAGATTGCCGATGAAATTGTTGTACTCGATTCTTTTAGTAAAGATAGAACCAAAGAAATTTGCTTGTCTTTCGGAGTAAAATTCTATGAGCATGCCTTTGATGGACATATTCAGCAAAAAAACAGAGCTATTACTTATGCTTCAAATTCGCATATTTTATCTTTAGATGCCGATGAAGCTTTAGATGAAACCTTAAAAAAATCAATTCTAGAAATTAAGAACAACTGGACACATGATGGTTATTACATGAATCGGTTAACCAACTATTGCGGACATTGGGTAAAACATTGTAATTGGTATCCAGATACTAAAATGCGTTTGTGGGATAGCCGAAAAGGTTCTTGGACTGGGATTAATCCACACGATAAATACGAATTAAAAGATGGTGATAAAAACACCAAACATATCAAAGGCGATATTTTACATTATAGTTACTATACACAAGAAGATCATTACAAACAAGTAGAATATTTTACCAATATCGCCTCTAAAGCATTTGTAGAAGCTGGCAAGAAAGCGCCTTTTTATAAATTAATAGCGAATCCTATTGCTAAATTTATTGATCATTATTTGTTGCATTTAGGATTTTTAGATGGCAAAGCAGGCTATTTAATTTCTAAAATATCAGCTTATGCTACCTATTTAAAGTACAAAAAAATCAGAGACATTTATAAACAACAAGCGCTTGCAAAATAATCCTGTTATATTAATTAGCCGAACGGATAGTATTGGCGATGTGGTATTAACTTTGCCCATGGCTGGTATTATTAAACAGTTTTTACCTCAAAGCAAACTAATTTTTTTAGGAAGAAATTATACTAAGGATGTGATTGCATTATCTGAACATGTGGATGAGTTTGTAAGTTATGATGATGTTTTGAAACTGAATGAATTAGATAAAATTGAGGCATTCAAAAAATTAAAAGCGACTCATATTATTCATGTGTTTCCTTTAAAAGAAATTGCACAATTAGCTAAGAAAGCAGGAATTAAAAATCGAATTGGCACTACCAATCGTTTATGGCATTGGTTTACGTGTAATATTAAAATTTCATTATCACGTAAGAACTCTGATTTACACGAAGCGCAATTAAACACAAAACTTTTATCACCATTAGGCATCACCAAAGAGTTTAGTTTAGAAGAATTAGTGTCTGCTTATGGTTTTACAAAACTTCCTGCATTAGAAAAAACACATTTAGAATTAATTGATAAAACTAAAACTACAATTATTCTTCACCCAAAATCAAAAGGTAGTGCTCGCGAATGGGGTTTAGATAATTTTTCAAATCTCATTACGCTATTAGATAAAACGAAATATCAGATTTTTATTAGTGGCACAGCACAAGAAGGAGAATTAGTAAAAGATTTAATTTTCAAACATCCCGAAGTGATTAATTTAACTGGTAAATTATCCTTGCAACAATTTATTGCTTTTATCAATCAATGCGATGTATTGATAGCTGCTAGCACTGGTCCTTTGCACATTGCAGCTGCTCTTGGTAAAAAAGCGATTGGTTTGTTTGCGCCCATGCGTCCTATTCATCCAGGCCGATGGAAACCAATAGGCAAACAAGCAAATTATTTAGTATTGAATAGAGATTGTAGCGATTGCAGAAAAACCATGGATTGCCATTGCATTAGAGAAATTAAAATAATGGAAGTTATAAAATTGATAGAAAAATAAGCAACGTCCTTGCAAAGGAGGCATCACGCAGCTGCGTGAAAACAATCTTACATATTGCTAAGTTTGAGATTGGTTCGCTTCGCTCGCAATGACGAAAAACATAAAACAATGAGCAGTTTACAAAATAAAGTCATTTGGATTACAGGCGCATCCTCTGGAATAGGGGAGGCTTTGGTTTACGAATGCGCTAAACAGAATGCTAAAATTATTTTATCAGCTCGAAGAGAGAGTGAATTGACGCGCGTAGCAAAAGCTGCTAATTTAAATTCATCTAATTTTTTAATAATACCTTTTGATTTATCAAACACTAATCAAGTGAAAGAATTAGCACAACAAGTGGTAACTACGTTTGGTAAGATTGATATTTTAATTAATAATGGCGGTCAGAGCCAACGTGCTGAAGCGATTGATACACCATCCGAAACAGAGAGAACCTTATTTGAAATCAATTATTTTAGTGCGGTTAATTTATCCAAAGCGGTTTTACCTTTTATGCTAAAAAACAAAAGCGGTAAAATTGTGGTTATAAGCAGTATTGCTGGCAAGTTTGGTTTTTATTTACGTTCATCCTACTCGGCTGCCAAACATGCCTTACATGGTTATTTTGAAAGCTTACGATTAGAAGTAGAAAACAAAGGTGTAAGTGTATTATTAGTTTGTCCAGGCAAAGTAAAAACAAACGTATCGTTAAATGCAGTTTCATCATCTGGAGATTCGCACAATAAAATGGACGAGAGCCATGAAAATGCCATGAGTGCTCACGAATGTGCTCAACAAATTATCACTGGCATCTTAAATGATCAAGAAGAAATTTATATTGGCGGAAAAGAATTGTTAGCGGTGAAAATAAAACGTTTTTTTCCTAAATTATTTGGCAAGATTATTAGAAAGCAGAGTCCTTATTAATTTCAGTTAAATTATATCCCTTTTCTTTTATAGCTGGAATCAAAGTTTCCAAAAGCTCCGGCATAAAACCCAAACGATCGTGTAATAAAATAATAGCGCCAGGTTTTAATTGCGATAACACACGTTGTTTTATTTTCTCAATGTCTTTGATTGATGTATCATAGCTGCGTACATTCCAGCCAATAGATTGCAAGTTTAGTTTTTTAACAGCGCGCGCAATATTTGGATTTGTTACTCCATAAGGCGGACGAAATAAGTTTGATTGAGATTGATACTGTTCAATTAATTTTTGACAGGCTTCAAAATCTTCTGTCACTTTTTTAGTTGACCAAACATCAATCCAATTGTGATGAGAGAAACTATGATTACCTATTTGATGTCCATCAGCTACAATTTGTTTTAAGATAGCTTCATTCGCTTGTATGTTTTTTCCAATAATAAAAAAAACAGCCTTTACATCGTGTTTTTTTAACACTTCTAAAACCTTAATCGTATTGGTATGTGGGCCATCATCAAAAGTTAACAATACTTTTTTATCTGATGTATTTAAATGATTGATTGAGGTTAAATGAAAATTTAGTCCAATAAAATACGCGCCACAAAACTGGATAATAGCAAATAGCTTAATCCAGATAATTAAATACCACAAACTTAAATGAAATGAAGGTTGAAATATGAAAAATATAACCAGTCCAATTAAAAAGATAATTGTAACTGACCAAAATTTTATGAATCGGTTTAATGACATTTTTAACTACTTTTTAAAGTTACTCTCACAATAATCAGTAAGTTCATCAATATTAAAAACATTAATCAAATTACCTGTTCTATCAAACAAAACCCCATGTGGATATCCAACTATGTTTAATTCAAAATTAATTTGCTTGTTAGACCAACCGAATGCATGTTGCACGTTATGTGTTTTAATAATACCCAAAAGTTCATTTTTATTAATGTCTTTATTTAATAAGCTAATAATAATTAAATCTTTATTATATAGTTTTGTTAGACTATCTAATTTTGGCAAATTTGATAAGCAAGTTTTACAACGAGAAATTACAAAATCGAAATACACATATTTATTGGCAGTAAATAAATCGCTTATTTTTAAATTAACTGCATTTAAACTATCATACTCAAGGTGCATTGGTGCCTTATTAAATACGCTAATTACTTTATCGTAAAAACTAGATGTAAATTGATTTGTTCTTTCTAAAATAATAGCATCTGTTTTATTTTGCAACAAATTAACTTTATAAATATGAGATGAATCAATTATTAAATAATTATTTTTAGATAAATAATTACACATTTTAGTGGTGCCATTTATGAAAAAATATTTTGCATTACTTCTATCACAAAAAAAGTAATCGATATTAGGTTCTATTTTTCCATCAAAATTATCGTCTTTTAATCCAATACTAACAAACTTGTTTTTTTCATACTCATATGTACTATACTTGGCTTCGTTTCTGTAATACATTATAAATATGCGATTAATAGTATCTGAGGTTGCATTTTCTTTTTCATCATGAAAATTCATTGTGATGTCAAAAACATTAAATTCATCAGTAATTAATTTAATTTTCAAGTCATTAAACTCTTTACCATACTCACTTTTAAAAATCTGTTTAGCATCTTTAAAATCTATATCATTGAAGTTTTCATAAACTATAAACTCATCGCTTTTTTCTATAATCAAAATGTATTTTGACTTAAAAATAGCACTAGTATTAAGTTGTATATTACTAATTTCAGTTATTGTAGCATGTTTAAAAGTTTTTGCATCTACATTTTTAAGAGATTTAATTTTAGATAACGAAATAGGCTCATATTTTAGTTTAAAATACTTTGATCCAAGTATTTTAGTAAGGTAGCCTTGAGCTGTTTGATTTAATGCAATAGTGTCTTGACAAATTAAATTGAAACAATTTAAACTGAAAGCCAAAATTAAGAATAGGTGTTTATTTCTGTATTTCATAATGTTTTTCAATAACTTAATAAGCTTAAAATCACAACTATCCGAAAGTTAAATTTTAAAAAGTGACAGAAAATTTTCAAACCTTTGAGGTATCGAAACCTTTAAAAAAGTATGAGCCTTTTCTGCCGCAACAAAAATAACAATAAACCTGTAATTCGTCAGGTTATAGATT
>JBEIPP010000206.1:0-4831 GCA_040376995.1 Flavobacteriales bacterium | reverse complement strand
TTTAAAAGATGAAAATGGTAATTTTATTGATTCAACTCAAACCGATAATAGTGGAAATTATTACTTCGTATCTTTACCAACTAGTACATACATTGTTGAAGAAGTGCCCAAGGTTGGATTTTATCAAACCTTTCCTTCAACGGTAAATTATAATGTCTCTTTAGGGGCAGGACAATATATACCAAATTTAGATTTCGGAAATGCGATTGATGAAACTCCTCGATGTTCAAACGTAAATATTCAAATCCCAGAAGGCACATTTTGCTTCAATAATTCTGTGGGCATGAGTGTCATTGGCTGCCCTAATACATCGGCTATCTATAACTATAATTGGAGTTTTGGTGATGGTTTAACATCTTCTGGAGCAAGTGTATCACATACCTATCAGTATCCTGGAAGTTATTCGATTTCATTAACTGTCGTTCAGGCTGGTCAAGCCGATATTGTTGTGACAAAAAACATCTTAATTGAGGATTGCGTTATAGCTGATTGTAAAGACTGTATTGACTCTTTTCAGCCATCTGCAGGTAAATATATTTTAAGCGCATGGGTTAAAGAAGATCTAGCTACTGGGGCTCAACTTCCAAAAACATATAGTGGAGCCAAAATTCAAATTAGTTTCTATGGGGTTCCTGTGGGTACAGATCCAATTGTAATTGGCACTGATGGAACCAAAAATAAAATTATTGATGGTTGGCAACGTATTGAACAAGAATTTACAATACCTCCAACCGCAGCCCACTTATTATTAAAATTAAATAATACGGGTACTCAAAATGCGTATTATGATGATATTCGTATTTTTCCAATAGATGGGCAAATGAAAACTTATGTTTACGACCCAATTACCCTAAGATTAACTGCCACTTTAGATGAAAATAATTATGCTACTTTTTACGAATACGATGAAGAAGGAAAATTGATACGTGTTAAAAAGGAAACCGAAAAAGGTATTATGACAATTCAAGAAAGTAGAGAAGGAACTAAAAAGAAATAATGAATAAAGTAATACTATATCTAGTTTTTATAACAAGCGTTTTAAGTTTAAAATCTCAAGATTTTAAACAAGATTTAACGGCTGTTGTAAATCAACAAAATAAATTGGAGAAACAATGTTATAATGTTACCTATACTTTACGAGAAAATCATAATTTCAATAGCAAAGTTATTCAGAAAAGTGTTGGAAAATATATAAAACTAAAAAATAGTTATTTAAGTGCAATTGACCATGTATTATCTGTTAATTTACCCAATGAAGTTATAATGATTGATAGTCAGCAAAAAAAAATAGTGATAAGTAAAAACGATAAAAAAACAGTAACGCCATCTGACCAGTTTATGCAAATTGATGAGTATAATAAATACATTTCTAAAATGGTTGTCAATCAATTATCTAAAAATGTTGTCATGTATTCAGTAGAACTTAAAAAAAATCCATATCCTATTTCTAAATATGAAATTGTAATCGATACGAAGTTAAAATCATATGTAAGGTTAAGTTTGTTTTATAAAGGCACACTTGATAAAGATGATAGGTTTAAAGTGACAGGAAAAGAAGTTCCTAGAATGGACATAGAGTTCTTTGATTACAATGATTTTGTTAAAATAAAAGAAATCGAATGCACTAAGAGTTATTATTATACACAAATAGGAAATAAACTAATTCCAACTGATAATTATAAAGGTTATGAAATTAAAAAGTATTAATTTTTCGATAAATTTAAAAAAACACTTACTACTAGCGTTAATGGCGCTTGTTGTTTTTGGCAATGCACATGCTGGTAACGAAAAAATGTCTAACAGGTTAACTGGTAGTAATATTTCAACGGGCGCATCATTTGCTGTAATGGATAATAAATATCCAAATGTTAATTTAGGTGGGACCGCTTTTGTTAACTATTCAGTTGGAAAAGTAACATTAGGTATTGATTATACTAAGCAAATTATGCCAATTGATTTTATGTGTAAAGTAGTTTTAAAAATAACTTACAATTCAGCTGATTTAATCCCTCACACAACTTATGAAACTCTTGAATTAACATACTCAAACACACAGAATGGTGTTGATAAAAGTTTTGTAATCATTAAAGATGCTCATGTAATGTCTATTGTAATTGATCATTTTGAGCCTCAAAATAGTACACTAACCATACCTGATAATTTATATTTAGATGCAGAAATTGAAACTGAGCGATTTTATGCTTTAAATGTATCAACTCCTCCAATTCTAAATCATTATTACATTTCTTCTTCTAATGAATTGGAAGTTTATTGGAATACGGTGCAAGGAGCAGAAGAATATGAATTAGAATGGACATATGCAAATGCTTATGACGGTTCAACAATTGCATACGATTACAATGCAGCTCCTATTACGATTAATCCAAATTTACCAGTTTTAACTTTGCCATTTACTTTTTTAAATAATGCTACAAAAATACGCACTTCTAAAAATTCATTTAAAATTGGGCTTAATTACAACGCAGGCCTTTTAGTATACAGAGTAAGAGCTATTGGTAAAAATATCAGCGATATTAGTTATGAAACAATTGGTGATTGGACAACCAATCAATCTCCTTTAAATGAAACAATCACAATTAATGGAAATTTAGGTGGATCCTCTTTTAATGATTATTATGAGATTACTGTTAGCGCCAGTCATGAAGAAAATAAGAATTGGCAATATACGGCTACATATGCCGAAGATGGAAAAAAGAAAGAAGTCGTTTCATATTTTGATGGATCATTTAGAAATAGACAAACTGTAACTAAAACAAATACAGAAGATATATCTATAGTTGCAGAAACTATATATGACAGTCAAGGTAGAGGTGCGGTACAAATTTTACCATCGCCAACTAAAGATTATTTAAATGTGATTAAATATTTCGAAAATTTTAATCAAAGTCAATTATTTACATCTGGTAATGATCATAAGCCATTTAGCAAAGCAGATATTGAATTAGCTTCAGGTGGAACGTGCCCATATTCCCCTGGACCTTTATTTACAAGTACTGTTACTTCAGATAACCCCGAAGGAGCCTCTGTTTATTATTCCCCACGTAATGTAAAATTTAACGAAAATCAAAATGCATTTATTCCTGATGCCGAAAAATATCCTTATACAACTACTATTTTTACGCCAGATAATACTGGCAGAGTTAAAAGACAAAGTGGAGTGGGAGCTTCGCATAAAATTGGTACTGATCATGAAACAGTATACTTGTATGGCGACCCTGATCAAGAAGATTTAGATAGATTGTTTGGTTCAGAAGCAGGTTATGCGGAGCGTTATAAAAAAAACTTAGTCATTGATCCCAACGGGCAAATAAGTGTAAGTTATTTAAATACCGAAAATAAAGTAGTAGCTACTGCATTAGCTGGTAATGCACCTAATAACTTAATTAATATAAACGCTACAAATCAGACAATAACAGAGGCTTCTTATTTCGATTTTAATGATAATAATTACGATCAAATTAACAAGCCCAATGGTAATTCCATAACTTTTGGTAAAAAAATTATTCCAACTGTAACAGATACTTATACCTTAAGTTATGAGTTAACTATACCAACTTATACGGATGCTTGTATGCAAAACTATTGTTACGATTGTGTATATGATTTGGATATAAAAATAACAGACGATTGCGGTAATCCTATATATACAAATTCTAAGCCAGTTGGCTTAGATGCAAGCTTAGGAATTGATTATACTTGTAATGCAGTTCCATTTAAATACAAAACTAAAAATGAAACAACACCTTTTGAAGCCTATTTACATGCTGGAAAAGAATATATGCTCTCAAAAACCTTAACAATAAATAATGCGGCCATGTTAAAGTATTTAACACATTATATGGACACAACCGCTAAATATAATAAATGTTTAAAAACAGTAAAAGATTTTACGGCTTCGCCAACTGCTACGGTAAGTAATTTAGGATGTTCGATGACTTGCGAGGAGTGTGCTGCATTAGTTGAAACTTATTTTAATAATCATCAACTAACATCTACCCCACCTGTAACTGCTGACGAAGTAATGACTGTTGCTGAAAAAAATGCTGCTATTAAAGAGTGTAGAAAACCTTGTACGAATGTAAATTTATGTGAAGCGCAGTTTGAGAATTTATTACAAGATGTAAGGCCTAATGGACAGTATGCCGAGTATAAAATTGTTGGTGAAGATTATAACGCTGATGATTTTGAGTTATCAGTTTTAAATGAAAGTTTAAGTAATAAGTTGCCTTTAACAAATTTAGATTGTTCTCCCATAGTACAAAATTCCGGTCAATACAACAACAAATATATCGCTTTTGGTGTTGAATATATAGTAGATTTTGCTAATTGGAGAAACCCAGAATATTACAACGTAAATACCTTTGATTTTAGTTCTCCAAATCCTGCTTATACAAACCATCATCATTATTTTAATAATGATGGATCAATTGCAAAGGTAAGACTTTTAGTTGATGATAATATTTATTCTCCAGCAGTTAACGAAATATCTCTTGTTTATTCTGATAACATCGGTTTTTGGACTTATCCCGAAAACTTGTCTAATTTAAGTGACTTTGTCAATAACTATATCGCAAATCCTGAATGGGCATTTGCTTTGGTTAAGTTTCATCCCGAATTTAATTATTATTTAGATTGTTCTCGCCAAACAAATCCAGCGGATTATCCAGTTAATTCTCCATTAAATAGCAAAACGTTTGATGAGTTATTAATGAGCATTGACACGTATGATAACGCAAAGATTTCAACTTCTTTTACTTTAACACCTAACAACACATCTGACGATTTATTAAATGCTGATCCTTATTTTAAT
>JBEIPP010000197.1:0-5317 GCA_040376995.1 Flavobacteriales bacterium | reverse complement strand
GAAAATGTAATTCGCTCAATAAAAATATTTAGAATTGTAGCCGAGAAATACAGAAACAGAAGAAAACGTTTTACTCTTAGACTTAATTTTATAGCAGGTATTTATAATTATCAATTATGAAAGAGGTCTATTATAGTTGGAGTTGCGGCTGAAAAAGCCTAAACTCCAACTAGCGGGTCAGTTACAAACTGGCAAGTACTACTTAATTATTATTAGTTGAAGTTACGCTACGCTAAACTCCAACTAGCGGGGGAAATACATTGCCTGCCTATTCCCAAATTTCATTATATGTTTCATTTTACTATTAACGAAACAAACGATACTGTTTATATTCACGCTCTTATAAACACCAAGAAAAACCCAAATACTAGTTGGATTAAATAAAAAAACGTAGCTACTAACTAAGTTTTTTTTGTTTTACTTGCCGCAGCATTGCAAATGCAGCGGAGCCTGTGTGTATGTTAGCCCATATGATGCGGAGCTGGGGGCACAATTATAATTGCCGCAGCATTACAAATGCAGTGGAGCAGGTGCTTTCAGTTACGCTACGCTAAACTAAAAGCAGCTAACACCCTAATACTCCGAGCAGCTAGGGGTCGTTTTGGTTTATGCAACTCAATAACGAGGATTTATAAACTCGTCATAATTTTGCAGTAACATACGATAGCAGTACTCTTTAGTTTTTATAGAAAATCTAGTGTATTTATCAAAAAATAAATACATTGTGTGAACACTCTGTAAATTTGCTGATCTTCCATAAACCTTAAATTCAGAAGGTTTACCAGACTTTATAATACGCCTTAAAATAACCGAATGATCGTGGTCAGAACCAATATGCAAACGGTATAAGACTATTGATGCTGTATCAAAATCTTGTTGTTCTAAAACATCTAAGGAGTAAAATCCTGATATAGCTTTGTAAAAGTCCCCATGAACAATATAACCATCTTTGATCTTTTTGGCATATCCAATTTTTAAAGTATAATTTTCTGTCCAGCTGATCAATTCGATATCTTGACGAATATTTTTTAAACTATCTGCCAACTGTGCTTTTGACGCAAAATGTAAACAGCATATTGTCATAAACAAAACGCACGTTTTTATATAAGGTTTATTTTTTCTATCCATCTGTTTTAGATTTCGCTTTAGATTCGCTGATTTCTTTTATATAACAATCTTCATTTGATTGAGGATTGTTTTCATGCGTACCGGCTCTATTTATTTCACCATTAGAATTTTTATCTGTAGCATGTGTCAATTCGTGAACAATGACAGCTCCTGCCCCTTCAACCTGGGTCATTTTAGCAAAAGCACCATTTTTACCTTTCGATGGATTCTTTTTCAGATATTCAACAGAGCCTTCATAAATAGTAACTTTAGAGTCTTTAAATTCTGTTTTTTCGTCGTTCTCATTAGAAGATGTAACGCCAGCTCTCGTATTGGTATATCCTTCGACTTCTTGTGATGCATCTACTTCTTTAACTTGCCCCTTATCATTGGAAACTGCCTTGGTTTGCTTAACAATCAATTTTATATCATGCGCGGCTGTTATCGCATTTTTTACAACTTCATTACCTATATCAGTCGATATAACTTTTGTTAGTAATGTTTGTGTTCTTGCATCTATGCCTTTAGCAAACTCAACTTTACCTTCTTTTATCTCTGCTATTACCTTTCCATTGGCATCAACAATTCGTTTCCCATCAGGGTCAATATATATTAAAGGGCTATTAGCTACAAAATTATAAGGCGATAAGTCAGGGTATTTTGCTGCTAACGGATCAGTGCTTAACCACCTTCCCAATCTCGGATCATAAAGTCTTGCTCCAAAGTCATAGCTATTTCCACTACCTTTGATTTCGTCATCTTTTTCTTTACCATTAAAGCCATAACGATAGTTTCCATTATTAAATTTCCTCCCCGGCATAGGCGCTCCAAATGGGTATAAGTTTATGCCCGATTTTGGTCGGCATACCTGATTTTCTAGAGTGGTATTTGAAAAAAATCGCATTTTTTCTTTCGGGCTTACATTTCAAAAATACAAAAAATTTAGTCGGCATGGTCATAGTGATGGAAAGTTTTTTTCACTTCGACAGGCTCAGTATAAAATTTAATCGCAAGTACAGAACCCACGCACAACAAGCCTTTGCAAACAACAGCAGACTTTAACATAACGTGCTATTATGTACAGCGAAGCTGTTACATAATCACATTATATTAAATAGCAAAGCTATACGCTGCGCTGTTTGCAAAGGCTTGTTCTTCCACGCTCCTGTGTGTGCTACCTTCCGCCTCCTTCGTCGTTGGATCATTTTAAAAAATAATATAAAAAATTCCTGCGCTCTTTCTTTTCTATTTTTTTACATTATTTTTTAAAACGTTTTGTTGTTGCGCCTAAAGGGAAGCAACACGGCTCGATTTTTATAAATGGATAAAAATAGGTCGTGCGTTGATTTGTGCGTTTTATCCTTTTATAAAAATGAGCATCCGGGGTTGAAGGGGTGGAAGACCCCTTAGCCTGTGTGTTGGCTTTAATTCCTGCGTGTGTCGGAGTAAAACAGCCTTGAGCCGTGCGGTGGGTAATTGGCTGCAATGAGTGAAGTGATAACGGAACGGATTGCGGACAATGTGGGGCGCACCTTCCTGCGCATGCGGACAACGGTGGGAGGCTTGAAGCTTTTTTCTTCAAAAAACGGAGCCGACCTATGTAGAAGTATTTTTTTTGCAACGAATAAAATAAATTATCTGCCTTAATTTATGTTGCAAAAAAATACGCACTACACAAGGGCTTACAAATAAAAAAATAAATTCATTCAAGCCCGCAGCCGATGGACGCCAGCAGGTGCGCCAAAAAGTTGGCAGGCGGTGGACTTAAAAAATTGTGAGGTACGAGCATTTTTTTAAGGACAGAGCAGCCTGCCCTGAGCAAACTAAAGCCAATGAAAAGTATGACAAACTTTTTTGCCTTAGCAAAAAACCTGCGGCATTGCATTGATTTTATGCGACCTTAAAAAAATAAACCATCGCATAAAATGTATGCAATGGTTTGGCGTATCTTTTTGTATTGGCTTTACTTTTGCGAAGACCGCTTTACCTGTGGGTTAGCCTTGTGTGTATCGGGGCAGCCCATGCAGTGGGATTATTTCTTTTTCTTTGTTGGGATTTTATAACCGATTGCTTTTCGTGGTGTTGGATTTTCCTTTTTCTCTAATAATTCGTCTAAATATTTAAAAACAATTTCCATGTTCTTTCCTTGATTGTCAAGCTTCCTTTTTATTTTTTCTACTTCTAATCTTAATTCTGTATGGTTTGCTAATACTTCTCTTAACTGTACAAATACATCAATAATTTTTATGCTAACATCTATTGCTCTTTTACTTTTTAATACGTTAGATAACTGTAAAACGCCATGTTCTGTAAATGCGTACGGTAAATATTTAGAGTGTTCACCACGCTTTAAAGCTGCTGTTTGTGATTTAATAACTTCATTTTCTTTTTCAGTTAATTCAAACATATAATGTTTAGGGAAACGTTCAATATTTCTTTTTACTTGTTCTTTTAATCGTTTTGTTTCAACTCCGTAGAGCTCTGCTAAATCAGCATCTAACATTACTTTATGCCCTCTGATATAATATATTTTATTCATAATTATTTCATTGGGTATTGCTGTTTCTTTCTTTTCCATATTTATTTTTTATCGGTACAAATATAAATCTTTAAGGTCGCAAAATGCGGCCTTAAAGATTTTATACTATTGGATGATACTTTTTTATATCGTCTTGTAATTCTTCAATGTTATTTATTTGGTAAGCTTCTGTACTACTCACATATCTATGCCCTGCCATGTATTGAACTTTTCTAAGGTTGTAGATTCTTAACCAGTTTGTTATTACTGATGTTCTAATGTGTTTGATGTCTTTTATTTTCTTGTTCTTTTCTTGTATTGATTTTACTAGCTTTTGCATGATGTTAGCGAAGTTTAAAGATGTTCCTACACTTATAAAAACTTTAGTGCTTTCTTTTTGTGTAGCTTCTAAAATCTGCTTTCTAATCGTGTGTACATAATCCATTAAATCATACACCTGGTGCGCTTCTAATTTTAATATTCTGCCTTCTGTTCTCTTGCTGCCTTGTATGTTTATTTTCCCTTCTCTTAGCTGTAAATCCTGTAATTCAAGCTTTGCCAGTTCTTCGGTTCTGATGCCTTGATAAATGATTAATCCTAATATTATTTTGTTTCTTTTTTTTGCTAATAGATTATTTTTTTGTGGTGGTATTTTGTTGTGTGTATGTGTTTTGTTTTCGGTGCTGTAATTTTTATAAATGGTTTCCAGTTCTTCAGGGGTTAATATTTCTTGCAATACTTTTCGTTTAATGCCCTTTATTTGAACATTAGAAGCGGGATTTTCATTTAGTTGATATTCTGACTGCAAAAATTTGTAAAAGTGATTTAAAGCGTTTACAATGATTATTAGGGTTCTTGGTTTGTTGCCTTGCTTTCTTTTGTAATTGATATACGCCAATACATCGTTATAGCCTACATTCTCGGGTTCTATGTTTTGGGGTTCTATCCAGTTTAAAAAATGCTTTACTGTTTTGTTTAATCCCTGTACGGTATTACTGGTAAAGCCTTTTATAGTTAGCCATTCTCTAAACTGTTCCAAAAGCCCCTCTAAATCTCCCCCAAGGGGAGACTTGTTATTCAATGATAATTCCATTAGTTTCTTTTTCTACTAAGTGTGTGTATATCTGCGTACTTTCTAAACTGCTATGCCCTAAAAATTTGGCAATGGCTTCTAACTTCATTCCGTTTTGTAAAAGATGTGTAGCTATTGAGTGGCGCAAGGTGTGTAAGCCTACTTCTTTGCTTTGTAATTCAATATTATCAACTCTTTGTATCAGTATTTTTAATCTCAATAGCATACTTTGTCCATTCATTCTTAATCCTCTTTGACTTACAAAAAACATTTCTTGTTTATCATCTTTGGTAAACCTTGGCCTACTTTCGTATAAGTAATTTTGCAAATGGTTTAAACCTGTTGTATTTATTGGTACGATGCGTTCTTTATAGTTTTTTCCTTTTCTTACGTGCAAGTAATTTTTATCTGCTACTACATCGCTAATATCTAAGTGTACCGCTTCATTTCTTCGTAATCCACAACCGTATAAAATAGTTAACATGGCTTTATCTCTTAATGCTAATGCTTCGTACATCCACGGGGCTATTCGTTCTGTATCGGTTGGGTAAAGGTCTGTTGCTTTGTAAATCTGTTGTATTTCTTCTTGTGTTAAAACGTATTTTATTTGGTAATTATCT
>JBEIPP010000237.1:0-3717 GCA_040376995.1 Flavobacteriales bacterium | reverse complement strand
TTGTCTTCTGCAATTTTGAATAATATATCAACAGCGCACAACAAAGTGTATGCGCTATGGCTTCGAAAATAGTTTTAACTTTATAGGATAGAAAAGCCACAGCGCATACACAGACCGTTAGCGCGCATTTTCGTCACAGAGAAAGATACAAGACAAAATGGACAAAAAGCAATACAACATTTGGGATTGGATATACTCTTTAATCTTTCCAATTAGTCTTATAGTAATTGTGACCGGATTTGGAATTTGGGTTAGTGAGACAATCAGCCGAGAAAACCTTTTTCTAGCAATGTTGGTACCGACAATTTTGATTGTTATTCTGACTTTACTCCATTTGACAAATTTGACTTTGAAGAAATTCAAGGTAAAACGACTCTTTGAAGCCAGCATTCCTACAACTCTTTTTTTAGTTATAACAAGCTACATATTTGTTTCATTTACTAATAACTTAAGGCCTGCACCTAAACTAAATTGTGAGTTTGATTTAAAATCTTTAATAGTTGACATTCACACTAAATTTAAGCCCGACACCGTAATAATTCAGACGATTGTAATTCAAGAAGAAGTTTATTTCCCCAAACTCATTTGCCCAAGAATTATCATTGACAACCCAACAACAGAGACAATTGATTTTAAAATATTTGATGAGAACCAAACAAGATTTGACAACTATGAGGAGATTGAGAAGAAGTTGAAGGACGAAGGACAATTCATTGCTGATAAAATTTCAAATTCCTGCAACATCGGAGACTATAACGATTTGATAATTGAATTTGTTAGGATTCAAAAGGACAAAATGGAATTTGACCATAGATTTATAATACACTACAATGAAAACGCGCGCTAACAACATGTATCCGCTATGGCTTTGAAAATTGTTTTAACTTTATAAGATAGAAAAGCCACAGCGCATACACAGACCGTTGCATGCCAGGCGCTAAAAAGGTCCCGCAGACGTGACGACCCTGACGACAACGGCTTTTTTACGTGGCAAACTTTGACGGCTTTGAACAACTACTTTTTTAGACCACGCTGACAACGTTTCATGACTCAGTACAGAAATTGAAATCTTGCGACAGCGTGTACATTTTTGCTATTGCTATCTTAAATTTGAGAAGATGAAACCATCCTACTTCCTTTTATTTCTTTTCACCATGACTTTTCAAGCTCACAGTCAAGAAATTCGGTATAAATGCTTCGATGAGTTTTCTCAAAACGAAACCAACATCATTAGAAATGAAATTATTGGCAACTCTGAAGTAGTTCTTTTAGGTGAAGCACACGGTGTATCCGGCAATCACAACATATTTTATCAGATTGTTGAGTTTCTAATCAAAGAGAAAGGTTTAAGGTATGTAATGGTAGAGCGTAGTTATGGGGACGCCCATTTATTGAACATCTATTTGATAACTGGTGATGAAAAATTCTTGAAATACGACCCCTCATGGAGCGAGGAAATGAGGGAATCGTACAGGAAGCTTTACCTTTTTAACCTAAATCTTTCGGAAGAAAAAAAGATTAGATTTTTGGGCATCGATGGAATTAGGTCAATTTCAGCAGTTGTTATTTCTCTACAAGATCTAATACCGAAGGATGTCGTTCCTCCAAAATCAATATCTATTTTTATCGATTCATTAAAACGGATACAAACACCAATTAAACCTCCCCGTGTCTTTTCGAGCGACCAAGAAAGACTCAAAGAAATTGAGTCCTGTATAGCATATTTAACGAACGAAATTCGATCCAACGAAAAAGAATATAGAGCCTTTTTTGGGAGTAACTTTATACATATTGATCAAATTATATCAAACAAATCTTCGCTTCTAAAACAAAATCGAAATTCAGATATGTATGCAAATTTTATGAAGTTAATTGCAGACTTTGGAATCAATGAGGGCATGTTTGGCTTTTTCGGCAGCACACATATATATAGCCATTCACGCGGAAATATTGCTGATTTTTTGAATACTGATTTGAATTCACCCTTCCAAAACAAAGTTTCCGTAGTAGGAATTGAGTATAACAATTGCAAAACCTCTAATTTCTCAAAAAGAGACCGTGGTGACCTTGAGCCATCAAAAGCTATTAGTCAGATAATTACGGCTTCTCCCTTAAGCAAATGCCGAAATTTCATATTAGAGATACCCAAGACTTCCCAATATAGCTCTCTAGCGAAGCTCTATGACTATGTGATTTTGATTTCTAATAAGGAAGGAATCAAAAGAATAGCCGACTAAAAGCAATTTGGAATGAGATTGAAAACCTCACGCGAACAACTCAATGCCACTGTAGAAGTTTGCAACCCGCGGAGCGCTTGGACGACTCTAAGGGAAAACATTAAGGTGGACTTTGACTTAGTTTCGAGAACAAAACTCATTTACATGAACTCTAACGCGTCAGCAAAAAAGGTTACGGACGACTTGAGACAGGCTGAAGTCAAAAGTAACGGGTTGACGCGCCCGAGCATGCAACAAAATGCTTCTGCAATAGCGCGTTGACGTGTAAGCTATAAGTGTTATCTTCGTTCAACGTTTGGTTTCGGGGACAGGACGCGGCTTCGGAAGCGCGCTACTGCAGAAGCACAAACGTTGGCGGCAAGCCCTTAGGACGACTATACTAACAATTAATTGAATTTATTATGAGAAAAGCTATCAAGAGAATTCTAGCAAGTTCATTACTAATTGGACTGGTAACAATTTGTGGACTAGTGACCATCATACTATACCCGAAGCCATTGTTCGCAAACAGACTTGAACATGGTCAATTTGTTGTGCATTCAAATGACAAAATAGATCTTGATGTTAAGGTCATATTGAACAATGCGACTGATCTCATAAAGCATTCTGAACTCTACGACCCGGAAATGAAGTTCGACATATATCTTAGTTACAATACACTGTTCAATAAAATTGATGACACATTCATTGGACACGGTCAGACAGCAAGGGCGACAAATAACTATGTTACGATTAAGGTGGCAGTTGACATTAAGAAAAATCTCTTTTTCAGGACATACTATCAAAAGTGTGAAGGGAATTTGACCTACCTTCTTACACATGAAATTGTTCATGTTTTACAAGAAAGCAAATATGGTAAATTGAAATTCAATCCGTTTAAACATCCGGAGTACTGGAAGCTAGAAGGCTATCCTGAGTATATAGCAAGGCGACCACAGCGCTTAACAGCAGACTACGATTTAGTCAATGAGCTTGATAGATACATTGAACTTGAAAGTAAGTTGACAGATTTCTGGATTTCCATTACTGAAGGCGGATGCAAAGTGCCAAAGTATTATTACAAAGGAAGACTCATGACAGAGTATCTGATGGATATTAAACGACTCTCCTACGACAAAATACTTACTGACACAATTTCAGAAGACAGAATTTTTGCAGAGATGATAAAATGGAAAGACTCAATTGAAAGAACGGAAAACTAGAATTGTGAAGGGGCCAGCCGCCAACAAAATGCTTCTGCAATAGCGCGTTGACGTGTAAGCTATAAGTGTTATCTTCGTTCAACGTTTGTTTTCGGGGACAGCACGCGGCTTCGAAAGCGCGCTACTGCAGAAGCACAAACGTTGGCGGCAAGCATTTTACGAGTATTAAAAATTCCTTTTACAGACTAATGTCCAACTATTTTTTCAGAATCTGTGTCTATTTAAAAGTATGAAGCAATTAAGCTATTTTAAGTTGATAATGATTTTTGCACTCTATT
>JBEIPP010000266.1:0-2684 GCA_040376995.1 Flavobacteriales bacterium | reverse complement strand
TCTCCTTTTTCTGGTCCGCTCACTATCACATGCGCGTTTCCAAATTTGGTTTTAACCTCTTTCTCAATAAAAGGTATTTGAAATAATGTTAAGGCTTTATCATAAGCCTCTTCATAAGTTAATTTATGACCTTCCACATAAGGCGTATTTAAAGTATCACTTAAATCTAAGGAATCTGCAGTTGAATGCACAATCGTTTTTGGTAGCTCATTACTTGACTTATCATCAGAATTAGTTCCACAGCTAAAAAAACAAAATGCAACACATACAACAACAATAAATCTGAAAAAAAATACCATTAAATTTAAATTATTATGTAAATCTTAATTTTAAAAATCCTTATAAATCAAATACTTTGAACGTATTTTCTTGAAATCCGCTAAAGAAGCCTTCCAAGAATCTCTAATCTCCGCAGGAGAAATGCTTAATTTTGTTTGTTGTTTTAGTTCTTCGTTACCTGCATGATAATTAAAATTATTATCAAAAAACACCTCTTGTTTATTTTGGCTGTGATGATAAAACAAATTTAAAACCGTTAAATCAATTTGTTTACTCTTTAAGATATTTCTATACATCAAACGCATATCAACACCATAACAAATAGTATCTTGATACTTTGGTTTTTTAGTGATCGTTGTTGATTTTGGAATAAATGTAAAAGGACATGTAACCGAATCAATAAATGGATTGCCAATAAACTGAAAAGGATAATCAGTACCTCTTCCTAAACTCACAATGGTTCCTTCAAATAAGCCTAAACTTGGATACAATAATACCGCTGTATCATTTGGTAAATTTGGGGATGGTTTTACTGGCAATCCTGAAACAAATTTTGTTCGGTCGTAGTTTTTTAATGGAATAACTACCAACTTACATTTAAATTTAGTTTTCATCCATCCTTCACCGTTCACCATTTTCGCATATTCGCCACATGTCATACCGTAAACGATAGGTATATTATGTAACCCCAAAAATGATTTATATTTGTCCGTCATTACAGGGCCATCAATATAAAATCCATTTGGATTTGGTCTATCTAAAATGATTAATTCTTTATTATTTTCGGCACAGGCCTCCATTACATAAGTCATTGTAGAAATGTATGTATAAAACCTAACGCCTACATCTTGTATATCATAAACAACTATATCCACCCCTTTTAAATCTTCCTTAGTTGGTTTTTTATGAGACCCATACAAAGAAACTACCGTAATATTGGTTAAAGCATCCTTACCACTCTTTACTTTTTCACCAGCATCAGCGGTTCCTCTAAAACCATGTTCAGGCCCAAATATTTTTACAATCTTAACTTTATGTTTTAATAACGTATCAACTAAATGCCTTTTACCTATAATGCCTGATGCATTAGTAACTATAGCCACCTTTTTATTTTTAAGCTGAGGCAAATACACCTCTGTTTGTTGAGCACCTGTTATAATTGATGTATATAATTGAATCCCAACTTGAGAAAACAAAGAAACTGTATTAAAAAATAATATGAATAAAAAGCAAATAAAACGCATAAAGAAATTTAGATTGACAATGTAAATATAACAAATACATCACTCAATAAAATGATTACAAAACACAAAAAACACTAAGCTATTCAAAATTCATTATCTTTATATCGGATGAATTTTCCTAGATATATAGCTAAACGTATTATTAAAACAGGACAAGAAAAAAATAACATTTCTAGTCCAATTGTAAAAATAGGCATTACTGGTATTGCACTAGGAGTGGCGGTGATGATTATGACCATGGCTGTTGTAACTGGCTTTCAAAAACAAATTATTGAAAAAATCACCACTTTTACTTCGCATCTTCAAATAAACGATTACGACCCTAATCAATCTTTAGAGCCCAATCCTATTACATTTGAAAAGAACTTATTAGATAAAATTAAAACAACAGATAATGTTAAGCATATTCAATCGTTTGCTACTAAAAATGGTATTTTAAAAACTAAAACGGAAAATGAAGGGATTATTTTAAAAGGCGTATCTGATGATTACGATTGGAGCTATTTAAAACCATACACTATTGAAGGAAATACATTATCCATCCACATAGATTCTATCAATAAAGATATTTTTATTTCTCAAACACTTGCCAATAAATTGCATCTAAAATTAAATCAAAAGCTTTTGGTGTATTTTATGACAAAAAAGAAACTAATAGATACAACCTTTAATGGACAAAACTATATTGAATACGAACCTCGTGTAAAAGATTTTTATATAAAAGGAATTTTTAATACAGGCTTTTCCGACTTTGATAAAAACTTGGTGTTTGTTGATTTAAAACAAATTCAAAAATTAAATTACTGGAACGAAAATGAAGTTGCTGGTTATGAAGTTTATTTAAAAGATTTTAATTTACTAGAACCTTCTATAGAAAACATTAATGATATAATAGGCTATGATTATACAGTTGAATCAGTAAAACAATTACAAAGCTCCATTTTTAGTTGGTTAGATATGATTGATGTAAATGCTGTGATTATAATTACATTAATGGTATTAGTTGCAGCCATTAATATGATTTCTGCCCTACTTATTTTAATTTTAGAAAGAACAAATGTAGTGGGAATTTTAAAAGCTTTAGGTTTAGCTAATACTAGTGTACGAAACATATTTTTTAATATATCACTTCATCTTTTGATAAAAGGATTGCTATTTGGT
>JBEIPP010000188.1:0-5704 GCA_040376995.1 Flavobacteriales bacterium | reverse complement strand
TAGAACCTTTTTGCATCGCTTCTAATGAACCCATTCCGCGGTAAGCTTTAAACTGACGACCTTCAAAAATAATAGTTTCTCCTGGACTTTCTTCAACACCTGCAAACATACCACCCATCATTACTGTGTGCGCACCAGCTGCAATAGCTTTTACAATATCACCTGTATAACGAATACCACCATCTGCAATAATAGGTAATTTACCTTTTAAAGCAGCAGCTACTTCCATAATAGCTGTTAATTGAGGTACACCTACGCCTGCAATAACACGTGTTGTACAAATAGATCCTGGTCCAATACCAACTTTTACACCATCAGCACCAGCTTTCATTAAATCTAAAGCAGCTGCACCAGTTGCAATATTTCCAACAACAACTTGTAAAGTTTTATATTTCTTTTTTACTTCTTTTAATTTTAAAATCACTCCTTTAGAATGACCGTGAGCAGTATCAATAATAATAGCATCCACACCAGCTTCTACTAAAGCATCTACGCGCTCCATAGTATCAGCAGTAACGCCAACCGCAGCTGCTACTCTTAATCTACCTCTATCATCTTTAGCGGCATTCGGACGAACTTTGATTTTGATGATATCTTTGTATGTAATTAATCCAATTAAACGATTGTTTTTATCAAGAATTGGTAATTTTTCAATTTTATGATCTTGTAAAATTTCTTCTGCTTGTTTTAATGTAACACCTTGTTTAGCAGTTACAGATTTATTTGCAGGAGTCATCACTTCTTTCACTAAACGTTTTAAGTTTTTCTCAAAACGCAAATCACGATTAGTAACAATACCTACAAATTTTTTATCGGCATCAACAACTGGCACACCACCAATTTTGTTTCAGCCATAATAGCTAAAGCATCACTTATTGTTCCAGTTTGCAAAATTGTTAAAGGGTCTACAATCATCCCGCTTTCGCTACGTTTAACTTTACGAACATGCATAGCTTGTTCAGCAATCGTCATGTTTTTATGTAATACGCCAATTCCTCCTTCTTGAGCAATAGTTATAGCCATTTGATACTCTGTTACTGTATCCATTGCTGCTGAAACAATTGGTGAATTTATTTTGATGTTCTTAGTAAATTGGCTAGAAATATTTACCTCACGAGGCAACACTTCTGAATAAGCTGGAACTAATAAAACATCATCATACGTTAAACCTTCGGGAGCAAATTTGTTTGCTAAAAGTGTTGATGCCATAAGAATGAATTTTCGGTGTTAAAATTCGGGCAAATATACTCATTTTTTTCTGTTAAAAAAATCAGATTTTTAATTGTTATTCTTTAGGTTCTGTAGGCTTAGATTGCTCTGATTCTTTATAATGATAAACAATTTGAAAAGGGTTTAATGAAGGTTTATCATTTTGCAAATTCACTTGCATTTGAGCGGCATTTTGTTCTTCTAACAATTCTTGATTAGCAATAGCTTCTAAATCTATTTCTTCCTCTGGCCACTGATAAGGTATTGGCTGAGGGCCGTCTTTTCGATAACTGTAAGCCACTAATATTCCTGAAATGGAACCAAATAAATGCCCTTCCCACGACATAGTTCTATCGATTGGAAAAATACCCCAAGTAATACTTCCATAAGTAAATACAACAAAAGCAGACACCATCATTAATTGTTTGTGCTTACGAAATACTCCACTAAAAAATAAAAAAGTAGAAAACCCATAAATCAAGGAACTTGCCCCAAAGTGATAATTAGGAATGACATCATTATTTCTTCCTCCAACCCATAACCAAAAACCACTTACTAAGTAAATCCAAAAAATGGAAGACCAAGTAATGGGTTTATAAAAATAAAAAATCATAGAACCCAAAATCAACACAGGTAAACTATTATTTAAGATGTGGTTTAAATCTCCATGAATTAAGGGTGCAAACAAAATGCCTTTTAAACCTGAAATAGTGCGAGGATTAACACCTAATAAATATAAATCCAAGTTCCAGTAATTATCTGCCCAAAATATTAGCCAAATGATTATCAAAAACAACATTGGGTATTTGATTACAGATAATAATTCTTTCAAAGGAAAACTTCTCATGGTTTGTTTGGCTCTAAAAACATACCATCACGAAAAAGGCTGACAATTAAAAATTATTCAGCCAGACTGTCATTTAAAACAAAAAAACACCTCAATTGAGGCCTCTTTGACTTATAGAAATTATAATGCTAATTAGTTGGTTTTTCCAGGATATACTTTTAGAGCTTCTTTTAAACAAGTAATCGCATTTTTTAAATCCTCTTTGTTTAAAACATAAGCTAAACGTACCTCATTAGTTCCTGCGCCTGGTGTTGAATAGAAACCTGTTGCTGGAGCCATCATAACGGTTTTTCCATCAAATGAAAACTCTTCTAATAACCATTGACAAAATTTATCGGCATTATCAATTGGCAAACGTGCTATACAATAAAATGCACCACTTGGCTTGGGACAAAATACACCATCAATTTTATTAATTTCTTCAATTACATAATCTCTACGTGCAATGTATTCTGTTTTCACTCCATCAAAATAAGATTGAGGTGTATCTAATGCAGCCTCTGCTCCTATTTGTCCATAGCTTGGTGGCGATAAACGCGCTTGAGCAAATTTCATAGCAGCTGCCATTACTTCTTTGTTCTTACTAATCATTGCTCCAATACGAGCCCCACAAGCACTATAACGTTTAGAAATTGAATCTAACAATACCACATTGTTTTCGATACCTTCTAGATGCATGACAGAAATATATTCTTTTCCATCATAACAAAACTCACGATACACTTCGTCGCTTAATAAATACAAATCGTATTTTTTTACTAAGTCGCGAAGAGCTTCTAATTCTGCTTTAGTATATAAATAACCCGTTGGATTTCCAGGGTTACAAATCATAATACCCTTAGTTTTTTGAGTAATTACTTTTTCGAAATCGCTGATTGGAGGTAAGGCAAAACCTGTTTCAATATAACTTCTCACAGGTACTACTTTTACTCCAGCTGCTGTAGAAAACCCATTGTAATTTGCATAAAAAGGCTCAGGAATAATAACTTCATCGCCTTCGTTAAAGCAAGTTTTCATAGTGATTTCAATAGCCTCAGAACCACCACAAGTAATAATCACTTCACTTGCATCAATATTGATATTATATGATTTATAATAGTTGCATAATTTTTTACGATAGCTTTCGTTACCTGCACTATGGCTATACTCTAAAACTTTAAAATCAGCTGTTTTTACAGCATTTAAAAATGATGCAGGTGTTTCGATATCAGGTTGACCAATATTTAAATGATAAATTTTAGTACCACGTTTTTTAGCTGCTTCGGCAAAAGGAACTAATTTACGAATTGGAGAAGAAGGCATTTCAATAGCCTTAGTTGATATTTTTGGCATAACGCAGTTTTAAAATTGAACGGCAAAAATAATCATTTATGTGCTATTTATGTCACAATTTTTATCATAAAAGTATTTTAAAATAGTAAATTTGATGTTGGTGTAAATTTAATAAACCATTGAAAAATTATGATTTCGAACAAACGAAAAATTATAAATGACCCCATTTATGGCTTTGTTACATTACCCGATGATTTGGTTTATGATTTAATCAATCATCCAACTTTTCAACGGTTACGTCGAATAAAACAATTAGGCTTAACTAATTTAGTTTATCCTGGCGCTTTACATACGCGTTTTCATCATGCTATTGGTGCCATGTATCTGATGACTGAAGCATTACAAGTTTTAAAATCAAAGGATATTAAAATAACCGATGAAGAATCGAGAGCAGCTATTGTTGCCATTTTATTACATGATGTGGGGCATGGCCCATTTTCTCATGCCTTAGAGCATACTATCGTCAAAGGCATTCATCATGAAGATATTTCGGCGATGTTAATGGATGAGCTAAACAAAGCATTTAAAGGAAAGTTAAGCTTAGCTATTAAAATATTTAAAAATGAACATCCTAAAAAATTCTTACACCAATTGGTATCTAGTCAGTTAGATATGGACAGATTAGATTATTTAAACAGAGATAGTTTTTTTACAGGTGTTTCTGAGGGAGTTGTTAGTAGTGACCGTATTATTAAAATGCTCAATGTCAAAGATGGGAATTTAGTGGTTGAAGCCAAAGGCATTTATAGTGTGGAGAGTTTTTTAATTGCACGCCGATTAATGTATTGGCAAGTATATTTACATAAAACCGTTTTAAGTGCCGAGAAACTACTAGTAAATGTTTTAAAACGTGCTAAAGAATTGTCATTAGCTGGAGAAGATTTATTTGCTACTCCAGCCCTCTCTTTATTTTTAAAAAACAATTTTAGTAAAAAAGATTTTGTTAGTAAGCCCGAGTTATTGCAACAGTTTGTATTGCTAGATGATTACGATATCATGGCATCAGTAAAAGTATGGATGAATCATAAAGACATTGTTTTATCAACTCTTTGCAAAAACATTATTGATAGAAATTTATACAAAATTGAACTTCAAAATAAAAACTTCACTCCTACTTATAAAAATCAGATTCAAGAAAAGGTGATGAAGAAGTATCAACTTTCTAAAAAAGAGACTGAGTACTTTGTGTTTTCTGAAAGCGTGAACAATAGCGCTTATAATTCATCAAAAGTTCAAATTAATATTTTACATAAAAACGGTCAATTGATAGATGTGGCTAAGGCCTCTGATCAATTGAATATTAAGATGTTAAGTAAAAAAGTGACCAAGTATTTTATTTGTTATCCTAAAGGACTTTAACAAGTACAGTTCTCGACTTCGCTCGAACTGACAATAAAAAAGGCTGAATTTTCATTCAGCCTTTTTTTATCCTATTATCCTGGCATTCTGCTAATTTGCTTCTCCATTGTTTTTAATTGAGAAACAATTTCATCGTTTTTAGGTTTTAAATCCTTTGCCTTTTTAAAATGTTGTTTAGCAATTTTATATTGCATACGCTGTGCTTCTATATTACATAATTGCAAATGAGCTGCTGCCAAACTATCTTTATCAGGTATTCCTGCTTTAACAGCCTCTAATAAATGGATACGAGCTTGTTTTGTATTTCCTTTTTTAAGCTCAATAAATCCCAACTGCATTAAGTTAGAACCTTCCATATCTCCAACTATCTTGGATTTAATTTTCAAGCTTTTTCTGATATTATCTTCAGCTTTATCTAAATCATTAGAAGCCATCGATAAATTACTTTGCAACATATAGTATCCCGATCTTATTGGTTTGTATAGCAATCTAGGAAACTTAATTTTATTTAAATATTTCATTGCTAAATCAACATCTCCATCAGCAACAGCTTCTTGAACTATTCGCATTGTTCCCATCCCAAAATAAAATACAAGAGAAAATATTGCTAATGTGAAACAAATCCAGGCTGTAACAGCATCTAAGTATAAATGCGATAAAACGCCTAAAATTACTAAGGCAATAATAATTTCTAATCTATATAAAATGTAAAATCTTAAAAATTTCATAGGTACTTTGGTTTAATTTTAATCTCAATTACTTGTTAATGAGGGCGCAAAGATAATTATTTTTTGCTGATTATATGATTTGATTTTTATCAAAAAAAAACGCCTTTCTAATAAGAAAGGCGTTTTTTTTATAAGAATGGATATTAGATTATTCAATAATTAATTTTTTAGTTACTTTTTTACCATCAATCGTGATTGATACAAAATAAACACCCGAGTTTAATTGGTT
>JBEIPP010000047.1:0-19583 GCA_040376995.1 Flavobacteriales bacterium | reverse complement strand
GTATTTGTTTGTAAAAGCAAAACAAAAAACATGTTATAAATAAAGATTATTTGTTCAAAGATTTTATAACTCAATTATCATATTGATTGTAGATAGACTAATAGTTTTCGGTAATAAAAATAAGTGCTTTTAACAAAGTAATAATTAATATGATAAAGATATACGAACCATATTTATATATTTTAATGTTTTCTATTGTAGGAATAGGAATAGGGTATGTAATTGAAAAAGTTGTATTAAAAAAAATAGAAAAGTATGCTATAAAAACCGCAGGAAAATTTGATAACAAAATTATAACATCATTAGGTGGCATTGTATTTACATGGATTGTGATTCTCTCGTTTTTAATACCATCTAATTATTTTACAATCAATGAAACATTTACCAACTATTCAAATAAAATTTGTTTTTCTATTATAATTTTATCCTTTACTGTTTTAGCTGGAAGAATAATAGTTCTTACTATCAAATCAAAAACAGCCAATCATTCCCAACACTTTCCTTCAGCAACAATCATTTTAAATATTGCACGAATTACAGTATTATTGATTGGGTTAATGTTGATACTTCAAGTTTTCGGCGTGTCAATTGCCCCAATATTAACAGCATTAGGTGTTGGTGGACTAGCTGTTGCATTGGCATTACAAGAAACCCTTTCCAATTTATTTTCAGGCATACAAATTACAGCCTCAAAAAAAATAAGAAACGGAGATTATATTAAACTGGATTCTGGCGAAGAAGGTTATGTTCAAGATATTACATGGAGAAATACAATTATTAAAGCGTTACAAAATAACTTAATAATTATTCCAAATTCTAAACTATCATCTGTTATTATAACAAATTATAATTTTCCGGATACTGAGTTGGCAGTATTGGTAGAAGTAGGCGTGAGTTATGACAGCGATCTTAAACTTGTTGAAAAAGTAACTATTGATGTTGCAAAAAACATTAGCCAGTTGATTGAGGGAGGCGTAAAAACATTTGATCCTTTCATTAGATACCACACTTTTTCCGATTCAAGCATAAACTTTACGGTTATTATGAGAGGTCATGAGTTTAGTAATCAATTTTTGATTAAGCATGAGTTTATTAAATTATTGCATCAAAAATATAAAGAAAATAAAATTGAAATTCCATATCCGATTCGTACAGTTTATTTAAAATGATACCATCAAATAGCCATGTTGGATACCGATAACGATAACATGACTGGAAAGTTTAATCCGAACAAATATCATGCGCAATGCGGATTTGCGTGAACTAATGCAATTTTCGTAAAACTTACGAACGAATTTAATTTATAATCTTAAACGAAATGAATGCAAATAGATTAATACTTGTTTCCAATCGACTCCCTTTTAGAATAAAAGAAAAGAAAGAGGAATTCGAATTTTCTCCAAGTGCCGGAGGATTAGTATCAAGCATAAAATCCTATATTCAAAAAACAAAGGCAACAGCTAAATTTACAGATGATAATTGTCCTTTATGGATAGGAACTTCTGATGTTTCAGAAATTTTTTTTAATAATCGCCTCAAACTAGGGAATATTTTTCATGATGATTTTGAATTAGCTCCTGTTTTTATTCCCGCATCAATTTATGATAAATTTTATAATGGATTTTGTAATGGAATTATATGGCCATTATTTCATTATTTCCCCTCTTATGCAAAAATTTCGGAAGAAGGATTTGAAGAATATTTAAAGGTTAATATGATTTTTTGTGAAAAAGTGTTGGAAGCATATAAGCCTGGCGATATTATATGGATTCACGATTATCATTTGATGCTTCTGCCGGCTCTTTTAAGAAAATATTTGCCCAATGCTACTATTGGTTTTTTTCTACATATACCATTTCCTTCATTTGAATTGTTTCGACTATTGCCAAGTATTTGGAGAAAAGAAATATTAAATGGGCTATTAGGCGCAGATTTGGTAGGCTTTCATACCAATGATTACGTTCAGCATTTTTTGAAATCAATCCGACAGATTTTAGGATTTGATAATATACTTAGGGTTATAACAACTCCAGAAAGAATGATAACAGTTGATCCATTTCCTATTAGTATTGATTACCATAAATTCAATAAAGCATCTAATGATAACGAAACATTTGACGAGAGAAATAAATTAAAAAAAAGCTTATACAATTCTAAACTCATTATATCGGTTGATAGATTAGATTATGCAAAAGGATTAATAAACAGGCTTGAAAGTTTTGAGCTTTTTTTACATAAATATCCCGATTATAAAAAGAAAGTTACTTATATCTTGCTTGTTGTTCCTTCGAGAGATATTATCGCAAAATATAAGGAAACAAAAATAGAAATTGAAGGTTTAGTGAGCAGGATAAATGGAAAACATGGAAACATTGATTGGACTCCGGTTATTTATCAATATAAATCTCTTGAATTTAACAAGTTAGTAGCGTTGTATCTTGCTGCCGATGTAGCTTTAATAACTCCTATGCGCGATGGGATGAATTTGGTGGCTAAAGAATTTGTTGCAAGCAGAAGCGATAAACGTGGAGTACTTATTTTGAGCGAAACAGCAGGAGCGTCTTCTGAATTGAGTGAAGCGATTCATGTTAATCCAACTGATAGGCAAGAAATTGCAGATTCGATTTACCAAGCACTTGTAATGCCGATTGAAGAACAAATGGATCGTAACGAAAAAATGCAAAAAAGAATTCGTGAATATGATGTTATGAGATGGGCAGAAGATTTTATTTCACAACTACTATTACATAAAGTAAAACAAGAAAAATTAATAATAAAAGAACTGACTTCTCATGTTGAAAAGCAAATCTTTGAAAAATATTCGACTGCGAAAAACCGATTAATACTTCTTGATTATGACGGAACGCTTACTCCACTGGCACGTTTACCGCATTTAGCAAAGCCTGGTGCGGAATTAAAAACGTTATTAAACATACTTTCTAAAGATATAAAAAACGAAATTGTGATTATAAGCGGAAGACCAATGAATGTTTTAGATGAGTGGTTTAGCGACATACAGATAAGTCTCGTTGCCGAGCATGGTGGATTTTATAAAAGCAAAGAAACTATAAGTATTCAAGCGGTTTCGGCAAACGTAAATTGGAAAGCCGCAGTTTTACCAATATTAAATTTATATAGCGAAAGGTGCGCGGGGTCTTTTGTTGAAGAAAAGACACTTTCTCTTGCTTGGCACTTTCGTAATGCTGATAAAGAACTTGGTTTTTTGCGTTCAAGAGAGCTTATTAATGCTTTAATGGAATTAACATCCGATTTAGATTTTCAAATAATTGAAGGAAACATGGTTGTAGAAACAAGACCTCGTGGTATTGATAAAGGTATTGCTGCATTAACGCTAATGAAACACAAACGATATGATTTTATATTAGCTATTGGGGATGATAAAACAGATGAAGATATGTTTAGAGTTATTCCTGAAGTTGGATATTCTATTCGTGTTGGTCTTATAAACAGTTATGCGAAATATAATGTAAAAGAACAAGTATCAGTTATTGACTTATTAAAAAACATTAGTAATATTTAATAGTTTTTGGTTTAAACATTCTTTTAATTTTTCTACCGATAGAGCTAATTATTACATGGAATTAAAATTCTTAACAAACAAATCAGGCGTAATCATAAAAAAAGGATAGCAATTTCGCTACCCTTTTACTATTTTAAGCGAATAATAATTCTTAATACAAATTTTTACAATCAAATTATGTTACACGGCAATACTCCGGTTTTTGGAATTGCATAAATAAAAATACTATGAAAGCTATAGAACAACAAAATATCATTAAAAAAATTAAATTAAGAAAAATAGCTTTAACCGATTACAAGGCTATTACTGAACTTCAAATTTGCTGCTTTGTTGGAATGAAACCATGGTCTGAAAGTCAATTTAAAAATATGTTGACTAATTTTCCTGAAGGACAGTTGTGTATTTTATATGGTAAGAAAATCATTGCTTCGTCATGCTGTTTAATAATCAATTTTGATGATTATAATGAGTCATCACCGTGGAATGAATTAACAGATTCAGGTAATATTTCAAATCATAATTTGTATGGCGATACTTTATATGGCATGGAAATTATGGTTGACCCTAAATTTCAGGGCATGAAATTATCTCGCCGTTTGTATGAAGCGCGAAAAGAGCTTGCAAAAAAATATAATCTTAAAAAAATTATAATTGGAGGCAGATTACCAAATTATCATAAGCATTCTGATGTGTTAGATATTGATAGTTATGTGGAGAAGGTTATTAGTAAAAATTTATATGACCCTGTTTTAACAGCTCAACTGTCAAACGGTTTTTCTTTAAGAAAGATATTGCCTAACTATATGGTAAACGACAAAGAGTCTTGCGGTTATGCTACTTTGCTTGAATGGATTAACTATAATCATCAAAATAAACCACAAGCTATAAATGCTCATTATGTTAGAGTAAGTGCTATACAGTATCAAATGAGAGCTATTAAAAGTTTTGAGGAGTTCGCTAAACATTGTGAATTTTTTGTAGATACGGCATCTGATTACAGAAGTGATTTTGTAGTGTTTCCTGAAATGATAACATTGCAACTACTTTCTTTTTTGGACCATAAGCAACCAAGTGAGGCAATAAG
Source organism: Flavobacteriales bacterium (assembly GCA_040376995.1). Taxonomy (GTDB): domain Bacteria; phylum Bacteroidota; class Bacteroidia; order B-17B0; family Aurantibacillaceae; genus UBA4416. The sequence continues at coordinate 14,958 of JBEIPP010000047.1, read as the reverse complement.
AGAATTAAATAATTATACGCCACAATACGAATCCTTGTTTACACATTTGGCAATAAAATATAATATAAACATTATTGCAGGGTCACATTTTATTATTGAAGATGAGAAGTTGTATAATGTTTCCTATTTGTTTAGGAGAGATGGTACGTTTGATAAACAATACAAGATTCATATTACACCGTCTGAAAAAAAATGGTGGGGAGTGCAAAGTGGGGATAAAGTAAAAGTATTTGATACTGATAAAGGAAAAATTGCCATTTTAATTTGTTATGACGCAGAATTTCCTGAGTTAGCAAGAATTGCTGTGAGTAAAGGTGCAAAAATATTATTTATTCCTTTTAATACAGACGATAGAAGGGCTTATTTAAGAGTTAGATATTGTGCTCAGGCTAGGGCAATTGAAAATCAAGTATATGTTATTATTACTGGCTGTGTTGGCAATTTACCTGATGTAGAAAACTTAGATGTACATTTTTCTCAGTCAGCCATCTTTACACCATCTGATGTGGAGTTTCACAGAGAAGCTATTGCATCTGAAGCAACGCCAAACGCAGAAACACTTATTTATCAAGATTTAGATTTGAATTTATTAAAACGTAATAGAGAGTTAGGCTCAGTGCAACCATGGAACGACAGAGCACAGGGATTTTATAAATTAATGTATTATGAAAATAATGAACTCGTAGAAGTTAAATAAACTATAATATGCATTTTATAACTCGTACCTTGTCATTTTATGAAATCAAGTTTTATTAATACAATTAAGTCTAACATCAAATATCGTTTGAATTTAGATGAAGATAAAGCTGCCGAACACGAAATAATTGATAATATAAAAAAAGGAGTTGAATTTAAAGGAATAAATTTATGGACTTTAATATTTGCCATTTTTATTGCTTCAATTGGCTTAAATGTAAATTCTACGGCTGTTATTATTGGGGCAATGTTAATTTCTCCATTAATGGGACCAATTATGGGTATTGGACTTGGTGCAGGAATCTATGATTTTGAACTAATTAAATCAGCCTTAAAAAATTTAATAATAGCCACTGTAATAGGATTATTTGCTTCTACTTTGTATTTTATTCTTTCGCCGCTTCATCATGCTCAATCAGAATTATTAGCCCGAACATCTCCAACAATTTGGGATGTATTAATTGCCTTTTTTGGTGGTTTAGCAGGCATTGTAGCAAGTTCTCGCAATAAATTTAATAATGTAATACCTGGTGTAGCAATAGCAACGGCATTAATGCCGCCATTGTGTAGTGCAGGTTTTGGTTTGGCTACTGGGCAATGGAATTATTTTTTTGGTGCATTTTATTTGTATCTAATTAATAGTGTTTTTATCAGTATTTCAACTTTCTTGATTGTTAGATATTTAAAATTTAAAGCTGTTAATCATGTAGACCCAATTACAGCAAAAAAAATTAAAAATTGGATTGGTATGATTGCCATATTAACTATTTTGCCAAGTTTATATTTGGCTTATTATTTTGTTAAGAATGAAATATTTAAACAAAATGCTAATCAATTTTTAACAGAAGAGTCGTCAGTGTTTAACTATTCATTACTGAATAAGAAAATTATACCTGAAAAAAGACAAATTATTGTAACGCTTATTAACGATTATAAAATTGATACGATAAAACAACAACTTGAGCTAAAAAAATCAAATTATGATTTAGAAAATGCTATTATTGTCGTCAAAAGTAATATTAATGAGGGAAATAAAATTGATATCAATGAACTAAAAGAAGGTATAATTCAAGACTTATTTTTGAAGCAGGAAGATCTTTTAAAAATAAAGAATACAGAAATTACAGAACTTAAAAATAATTTCTTAAAACAAGATTATTTTAATTTAAAAAAGAAGGAAGCTATTAATGAGTTTCATTCCCTTTTTGGTGTTCCTGATGAACTTATAATTGATAGAGTACAAAACTTATCTAATAGCAAAACTGACACAGTATTATTAGTATATTTTAAAAATGGTAAAAATAAATTAAATGCAAAACAAGTTCACCAAATGGAAAAATGGTTAACTGTAAAATTTCAAATTAAAAAAATTAAGATATTGCACGAATAAATTTTAAAAGTGAACCTCAAAAAAATAAATTATATAGAAAAAGCAATTAATTGGATTCATGAGAAAACCTCAGAAAAACAGTTTCTAATTTTCTCAAGCATTTTAGTGGGTATTTCTGCTGGTATAGCTGCTGTAATTTTAAAATTATTTGTTCATGCCATACGTCATTATTTGGTGGATGGTTTTTTCTTAAAATACGATTTCAAATATTTATACTTGGTACTTCCTTTAATTGGTATTGGTATCACTATTTTAATTATAAAATACATTTTACACAACCAATTAAGTAAAGGCAATACTGATATTCTTTTTTCTATTGCAAAAAAGAGTAGTTTTTTGCCATTTCGTCAAATGTATTCTCATGTTATTACAAGTGTATTCACAGTAGGTTTTGGTGGTTCCGCAGGTTTAGAATCTCCAATTGTTAGTACAGGTTCAGCAATAGGTTCAAACTTTGCACGAACTTATAAATTAAGCTATAAAGATAGAACATTGTTGTTGGCCGCAGGTGCAGCAGGTGGTATTGCAGGAGCATTTAATGCACCAATTGCAGGAGTATTGTTTGCTTTAGAGGTTATTCTAGTAGATATAAGTATTACTACTTTTATTCCTTTATTAATTGCTGCTGCATCAGGAGCATTAATTTCAAAAATTATTTTACATGAAAGTAATTTGTTGTTTTTTAAATTAAAACAACCATTCGATTCAAATAATTTCTTCTTTTATGTTATACTAGGCCTATTAGCAGGTATTGTTTCATTATATTATGTTAATTTTTTCGACAAAGTAGAATCTAAATTTCATAAAATCAATTCACGTTTCACAAAATGGATTATTGGCGGAATTACTTTAGCATTTTTATTTGCATTATTTCCTAGCTTGTTTGGTGAGGGTTACGAAAGTATTAAAGCACTGTCAGAATTTAGAACGGATGATTTAATTAAAGACAGTTTACTTTTAAATTTAATTGACAATAAGTGGTTATTACTCTTATTTATCATTTTAACATTACTATTTAAAACAATAGCAGCGGCAGTTACATTGGGTAGTGGAGGCAATGGTGGTAATTTCGCACCCTCTTTATTTGTGGGTGCTTATTTAGGATTTGCCTTTTCGTTTTTCTTAAACTTAATTGGGTTTAAAGATATTCCAGTAAGTAATTTTACCATTGTAGCCATGGCTGGTATTTTGAGTGGCGTATTTCATGCACCATTAACCGCTATATTTTTAATTGCAGAAATTACAGGAGGCTATGAGTTAATTATTCCTCTAATGATGGTTTCTTCTATCAGTTATGTTATAGTAAAACATTTTCATTCACAATCTTTAGATATCAGAAGGTTGAAAGATAGAGGAACGATTATTTCTGAAAATAAAGACACAAGTATTTTAAGTAAAATTGATGTCAGAGAAATGATTGAAACGGATTTTGCCACCATTCATTTTAAAGCCACTTTACGTGATATTGTAGAAACGATTAAACATTCAAAACGAAATACTTTTCCTGTTGTAAAAAAGAATAATAAGTTGCTTGGAATTATCTATTTAGATAACATAAGAGAAGAAATGTTTAAAGCTGAATTGTATGATATAGTTACTGCAAAAGAGGTAATGCGAAAAGCTTCTATGGTAATTGATACTAATGAAGATATTTTTGCCATTATGCGTAAGTTTGAAGAATCAGGACAATGGAACTTACCAGTAGTAGAAAATGAAATCTATATTGGCTTTTTATCTAAATCGAGTATATTGGATAAGTATAGACATGAATTATTAGAAACCGTTTAGGTTATAAAAGGCTCTGTTTACAATTATTCGCAAAAATTGCTACAAATCATAGCACAAAGCAACGAGGTCTTGCTTTAACTTTGATGCATGAATCATCAGTTGTTTTCTAAATCAGATTTGCACGGTAGGGCAGCCATTGTGTTTTGTGATGGCGATTATATTTCGTCTATTAAGGAATATGCCTTTAAAATAAGTTTATTTGTGGTGGATGATACTTATGTAGAAGTATTTTACAATGCACACACCAATCAATTAGAAGATATTGCTATTTTGGAACCCAATGAGTCACGTTTGCAAAAGTATGCAACAGGAGTTGATATCACAGATTTGTTTAAATAGAAATAGCACTTAGATTTCGCGGATTGTTTATGATTACTTTTTGGGATAATCAAACAAAAACAAGTTGCCTTCTTTTGCTTTCTTCCAATCCGTTACTTCAAAGGTAATACCAGCAATACCACAAGTTGCTAGTTCCATTGGTAAGCCTTGCGTTAAGTGTTGCGCCACATCGCTAATTGTTGGATTATGAGCAAACAATAAAACGGTATTATTAGTATTATCAATCGTATTAATAACCGATAAATAATCTTTCGCAGATGTTTCGTACAACTCTTGTTTAATGCAAATGTTGTTGGCATTATAGTTTAAGTTACGGGCAAATATCAAAGCAGTACTCATTGATCTAATAGCTGGGCTGGTAATAATTAAATCAGGTTTATAGTTGAATTTAGCTGCCATCATATTGGCATTGGCATAACCACGTTCATTTAAAAAACGCTCAATGTCTTTTAGTTCGGGGTTTGTCCATCCGATAGCTATCGGATCTGATTTAGCGTGACGAATAAGAAAGAGTTGTTTCATCTAATATTATTTTTTAGCTAATAACACTTGATTTATTTAAAATCCTCCATTGTAATTACTCTTTCGCAAAAAGTGTATTCGTCTTTAATGGAGTTAGAACAAACAATAATGGTTTTATCCGACGCGTAAGTTGCAATCATGTTTTTATACCAATCAATCACCGTCGCATCTAAATTGGTAGTAGGTTCATCCAAAAATAAAATGGGAGCATCTGCTAAAATAGCCAAGGTTAATTTCAAACGCTGTCTCATACCACTCGAAAATAGTTTAATGAATTTGTCTTTATGAGCTGCTAAACCAGATAATTCAACTATTTGAGCAATACTTAAATTATTTAAAAAAGATTTGTAAATATGAGCGTGTTCAATTTGTTCTTGTAAGGTAAAATCTTCTACTAATTCTAAATAGGGCGACGCCAAACTAATTAATTTGTATTGTTGTTCGTCTTCAACTTTTTGTTCAGAGTTAGTGTAGGTAACTGATCCTTCATTTAAAGTTAAGTAACCAGTTATTGCTTGTAATAAGGTAGATTTTCCGGAACCATTTAAACCTAAAATAACTACTTTTTCAGCTGGCTTTATTTCTAAATTCACTTTTCTGAATATCCATTCACGGCCAAATTTTTTCCCGGCATTGGCTACTTGTATGGTGATTTTATTTTGCAAGCTTGTATAAATTTTGAGTAAAAGTAACATTTTTTTGGGTTTATGTCGAACATAGCCTTTAACTTGAAATCTCCCATCTTAAAACTTATTTTTGTATCTTTATACCCTTGAAAATTATTAAACTCATATTTGCTCCTATCTGGAAAACATGGTTCTTTACGGTGTTTTCTATTTCATTTTTAATTTTATATCCTTTCTTTTATTATACCATTAAAAAACAAAAGTTAGAAACAACTTTTAAAATCAAACGTATTTGGTCGTATTGTATTGCTTATGGCTCTTTTGTTTTTCCAAAATTGATTTATAAAACAAAGTCTAAGAAAATGCCAAGACCATGTGTGTTTGTAGGTAATCATACGTCTTATTTAGATATTGTTTTAAGTACCTTTTATATCGATCATTTAGCTTTATATATGGGTAAAGCTGAATTGCTAAAAGCACCTTTATTTAAAACTTTTTTTAAGGGAATGGATATTACGGTAAATCGCAAAAGTATTAAAGATTCGCATCGCGCATTTACCAAAGCAGGCGAGGAGATAGACAAAGGACGAAGTATGGTTATTTATCCCGAAGGTACTATTTCAACCTTTGGTAAATTAAAGCCTTTTAAAAACGGACCTTTTAAATTAGCTATCGAAAAACAAGTCCCTATTGTTCCTGTAGTAAACTTAAATAACTGGGAATTATTGCAAAATGGCGGTTACTTTAAAAGTAATGGTTGTTTGGGGATAGCTAAAATAGTTATTTTAGAACCTATTGAAACCAAAGGTATGACTGAAGAAAATTTAGTAGATTTGCGAGAACGCGTTTTCAAATTAATTAACGATACCTTACACGAATATAATGGCACAAAAAATTGATATTAAAACAGTAGATGAAGTAGCTCATTTAGCTAGATTAGAATTTAGCGAAGAAGGTAAAACAGAAATTTTAAATGACATGAATCGTATGTTGGCTTTTGTAGATAAGCTTAACGAGATGGATACGGATGGAGTTCAACCGTTAATATACATGACCGACGAGAAAAACGTAATGCGTGACGATGTTCCTAAAGAAACTTTAACACAAAAAGAAGCATTGAAAAATGCGCCTAAAAAAGATTCGGATTACTTTAAAGTTCCTAAAGTAATTGATAACCATTAAATAGTATTATCACGAAAACTAAAAGTAGACTGCTGAAAATTTTTAAAAGCAATTTGGCTTTATATTTTACTGAAGAAGACATGGCGTTATTTGATGCTTTTTCAGATAATAATAAATTATTTTTGTTTCACTTCTTTTATTAAAGTACTTTCTAGCATGACTCTAAATGCAGTTCTTCTGTTTTTTTTGATGTGCAGCTTCAAAGTCGGGACTCTTAGGAGCTAGTTTGTCAATTTCGGCATTACTAATTAATGGTTTCTTTTCGCAATCCAAAATGAGGTGTCTATCTGAGCTTTACCATTTATAAAAAATGTTAAAAACAGATAGGTAATTAATGAATACTTCTTAAACATATGTTTTCAAAGATAGATGAGTTTTTTGAATCGACCAATTAATTTTTGTAGAATCTTTGTAGATTTTGAGTCGAAAATATCAAAATATTTTGTAGTTCTAATATTATTTTTCTTTAAGGAAACTTGTAGAACAAAAAAAGTTTCCTTAGTTTTATATTCGATTACACATGGAGCCACAAGAAAAAATATTAAAAACATCGCTTGAGTTATTTTTTAAGTATGGTATCAAGCGCGTTACCATGGATGATATTGCAAAGGAATTAGGAATGTCTAAAAAGACTATTTATCAATTTTATAAAGAAAAAGATGATTTAGTTAATCAACTGTGTGTGGTGGAAATGCATAAGCAGGAGGAGATATTTCAAAATATAGAAAAGCAATCTCAAGATCCTATTCATGAAATAATTTTGATTTCTAATACCATGAGTAAAATGATGCAACATATTAATCCAGTTTTTTTTATGGATCTTCAAAAATTTCATGGAAATGCATTTTTGCTTTTTCAAAAGTTTAAAGAGGAATATGCCTATAAAGATTTACTAAGAAATATAAAAGCTGGAAAAGAGATTGGAGTATACAGGAAAGATGTAGATGAGGAATTTACGGCGAAGTATCGTTTAGCGCAAATTGATATGCTAATGTTTGGAAATTATTTTTCATTTGAAAAAATCAGTTTCACGCAAACACATCAACTATTACTCGACACTTTTGTTTATGGTATTTGCACCTTAAAAGGACATAAATTGATTAATGAATATAAAAATATTAACGAACAAGAATAATAAATAAACATATGGTTAAAATGAAAACATACACTTTACTCGTTGCATTTTCGATAATGGTATTCAATGTAAAAGCTCAAGAGGCAAGTTCTAACGTTTACAGTTTACAACAAGCTATTGATTATGCTTATAAAAATAGTCCCAACTATTTAAACATTCAAAATGATGTATTGATGGCAAAATACAAACGTAAAGAAGTGTTAGGTATGGCAATGCCACAAATTACCGCAAGTGTTGATATGAAAAATTTTTTAGAAATTCCTGCATCTGTTGTTCCTGGTCAGTTTTTTGGCGGACCAGCTGGATCTTTTGCAGCAGTACAGTTTGGTACTACATTTCAAACGCAAGCAGGCACCTCTGCTTCTTTGTTAGTTTTTAGTGCTGATTATTTAATTGGCTTAAAAGCAACTAAGGAATATATTGACTTAATGAATATTAATGTTACAAGAGGTAAAACAGAATTGGTAAGTCAAGTATCGAAAGCATATTATAGCGTTTTGGTTAATAACGAAAGAATAAAAGTATTAGATGCCAATATTGTAAAACTTGAAAAATTATTGAATGATACTAAAGCATTCAACAAACAAGGATTTGTTGAGCAAATTGATGTAGATAGGTTAGAAGTTGCGTTGAATAATTTAACCACTGAGAAACAAAAAATAGTTCGATTAATAAGCTTAAGTGAAAATGTTTTGAAATTTCAAATGGGATATGTTGGAGGTGATAATTTGGTGTTAACAGATTCATTAAGTATTTCTGATAATACTGAAATCAGTGTTTCTAAAATTGATGTAGCAAAAAGAAGTGAGTATCAGCTATTAGAATCGCAACAACGTTTAAATACGATTAATGTTAAGCGGTTACAATTTGGATATTTGCCAACACTTGTGGCGTATGGTAATATTGCTGCTAATGGATTTGGAAATGATTTGAAATATGTTGGTTATATTAATAAATATTTTCAAACACGTTTAATTGGAGCAACGCTTTCGTTAAATGTATTTGATGGATTTCAACGTCATTATAAAATTCAACAAGCTAAATTAGATTTTAAAAAAGGCGAGAACAATTTAAAGAATTTACAGCTAGCTATCGAATTAGAAGGTGCATCAGCTGTTGTAAATTATAATAATGCGGTATCTTCATTACAAGTACAAAAACGAAATTTAGATTTAGCTAAAAATATATATACAGTGGCTCAAAAAAAATATGAGCAAGGAGTAGGATCTAATTTAGAAGTTATTAACGCTCAAGCATCTCTAAAAGAATCAGAAACAAATTATTTCAATGCTGTTTATGATATGTTAGTTTATAAAATTGATTATCTAAAAGCAACGGGAAGTTTAGTAAAATAAAAATATTCAAATAATATTAAAATAGAAAAATATGTATAATATCCAAAGTAAAAAAATGAAACAATTTATAATCCCTGTTTTAACTTCATCCTTATTTTTAGCATCATGTGGAGGAGGTAGTACAGAAAGTTTAGCTGATTTAAAAGCAAAACAGGCTGAATTAAAAACTCAGTTATCTGAAATTTCAACTAAGATTTCTAAATTGGAAGGTGATTCAGGAAAGGCGTTTACCTTAGTTGAGGCTTTACCAATTGTGCCTTCAATATTCAAAACATATATTAATGTTCAAGGAAGAGTAGATGCTGAAGAAAGTGTGTCGTTAGCTTCTGAAATGCCAGGAACAATTACAAAAATAAATGTAAAGGCTGGAGATGAAGTAAGTAAAGGACAAGTGTTAGCTGAAACAGATGCTCGTGCTTTACAACAAAGTATTTCTGATTTGCAAACTAACGCAGAGCTTGTTAATCAATTATACGAAAAACAAAAAGCATTATGGGATCAGAAAATAGGAACTGAAGTACAATTTCTTCAAGCTAAAACTCAAAAAGAAAGTATGGAGAAAAAAATGGCAACACTTCAAGAGCAAGTACGTATGACAAAAATTATTTCTCCAATCAACGGAACGATTGATGCTGTTGACATTAAACTAGGGCAATTAACAGCTCCTGGCATGCCAGCCATTAGAGTGATCAATTTTAATAATTTAAAATTAAAAGCTGATCTGGCTGAAAGTTATGCATCAAGAGTTCGTAAAGGTGCTGAAGTGATGATTAAGTTTCCGGATTCAAATGATACTTTAACTTCTTTTGTAAGTTATTCTTCTAGAGCGATTAATACATTAAATAGAACATTTGGGGTAGAGATTGCTTTAAATGATAAAAAGGAATATCATCCAAATCAAATTGCGATAATTAATATTAATGATTATAAATCTGAGAAACCTGTAATTTCGATTTCATCAAGTTTAATTCAAAAGGACTTAAAAGGTTCACCATTTGTTTTATTAGCTGATGGAAAGAAAGCTATGAAACGTGATATCGTTATTGGAAAAGAATATAATGGTAGAGTTGAAGTTAAGGATGGTTTATCTGAGACAGATTTATTAATTACTTCTGGTTATGATGGATTAAATGATGGTGATGCTATTGAAATAAAAAAATAGTATTTAATAGAATGTATAACTAAGTTTTTATACACAATATGTATGTGTTTAAAGCTAAAAAATTATAAATATGAATTTCAAACAATTTAAACCAAGCAGTTGGTCCATAGATAATAAAACGGCGATTTATATCGTGACTATTATTATTTCTATATGGGGAATCATGTCATATAACAAATTGCCTAAAGAGAGTTTTCCTGATATTGTTGTTCCTAAGTTTTTTGTTAGTACTGTATATGCTGGGAACTCACCTAGTAATATTGAAAACACTATAACAAAACCTTTAGAGAAAAAATTAAAATCTATCCCAGGTGTAAAAAAATTAACGAGTAATTCAATGCAAGACGTTTCGTTAATTACTGTTGAATTTAATACAAATATTACTATTGATAAAGCTAGGCAGTCTGTAAAAGACAAAGTTGATGAAGCTAAATCTGATTTACCAGCAGGTTTAACGCGTCAGCCTTTTGTAAAAGAATTGGCGTTTTCCGAATTACCAATTATGTATATCAATATCGCAGGCGATATGGATTTACAAAAGCTGAAAGAATATGCTGATGAATTAAAAGATAGAATTGAAGGCTTGAAAGAAATTACCGAAGTTAAAATGGTTGGTGCTCCCGACAGAGAAATCCAAATTAACCTAGATATGTACAAAATGCAAGCTATGCAGTTAACTATGGGTGATTTAGAACGCTCTATTGGTTATGAAAATATTACTATTAGTGGAGGGCAAATTCCTATGGATGGAACTAAAAGAGCTATTAGTATTAAAAATGAATTTAAAACGGTTGATGAAATAAAAAATTTATTAATTACATCTCAATCTGGGGCTAATATGTATTTAAAAGATTTTGCTCATGTAGTTGATACTGTTAAAGAAACTGAAAGTTATGCGCGTTTAGCAGGTAAAAATGTCATCACCTTAAACGTTATTAAGCGTGCCGGTGAAAATTTAATTTCTGCTTCTGATAAAATTAAAGAACATATTGCTGATTTAAAGAAAACTGAATTTCCATCAAACATTGATATTAAAATTACGGCAGATCAATCAGATAAAACTAAATTGACCTTACATGATTTAATTAATACAATTATTATTGGTTTCATTTTAGTAACTTTAATATTAATGTTCTTTATGGGTGTTACCAATGCGTTGTTTGTTGCTCTCTCAGTTCCATTGTCAATGTTTATTGCCTTCATCTTTATGCCAACTATGGGTTTTAGTTTAAACATGATTGTGCTTTTTGCTTTTTTATTGGCCTTGGGTATAGTGGTAGATGATGCAATTGTGGTGATTGAAAACACACATCGTATTTTTGATAATGGAAAAGTAGATATTAAAACGGCTGCTAAAAAAGCTGCCGGAGAAGTGTTTTTACCTGTATTAAGTGGAACAATTACCACCTTAGCACCATTTATTCCTTTGGCATTTTGGCCTGGTATCATTGGTAAGTTTATGTTTTTCTTACCTGTAACTTTAATAGTAACATTATTAGCCTCTTTATTTGTAGCATATATAATCAATCCTGTTTTTGCGGTTGATTTCATGAAACCTCATAAAGAAGAATTTAAAGAGTATGGGAGAATTACTCGCAAAGCAGCATTGCGCTTAGGTTTGTATGCGTTAATTGCTGTAATTTGTTATGCGGGTAGTCATTTAGCCTTTGGTAATTTGATGATATTTTTCGCATTATTTATGGTAATTCATCGTTTGTTTTTATACAAAGTCATTGAAAATTTCCAAACAAAAGCATGGCCTTCTTTTCAACGTGGTTATACTAATTTATTAGTATGGGGATTAAAACGTCCGTATCAGTTATTATTAATGACAATTGGACTATTTATTTTTTCTATTGTTCTAATGAAATTACGTTCGCCAAATGTGGTGTTCTTCCCTGAAGGAGATCCTAACAACGTGTTTGTGTATGTGAAGTTGCCTGAAGGAACTGACCCTGCAAAAACAAATGAGGTGATGAAAATTGTAGAGAAAAAAGTAAACTCTATCATTGGAGAAAATAATCCAATTGTATCATCTATGATTACCAATGTAACAATTGGAGTAACAGATCCTCAAGACGAAGATCAAAGCTCTTATGCCAATCGTGGTAAAATTGCAATTAATTTTGTTGAGTTTAGTGAGCGAAATGGTGAAAGTACGATGAAGTATTTAAAAGAAATACAAGCTACTAATTGGAATATTCCAGGAGCAGAAATAACAGCAAATAAGGAACAGTCAGGGCCTCCGGTTGGTAAGCCAATTAACATCGAAATCAGAGGAGATAAGTTTGAAGAGTTAGTAGATAATGCACAAAAATTAAAACGTTTTTTACAAGAATCAGAAGTGCCAGGTGTAGCAGATTTAAAAACAGATTTTGTAGATAATAAACCCGAAATTGTTTTTGATGTAGATAGAGAACGTGCAAATAGAGAAGGTATTTCTTCAGCACAATTAGCTATGGAAATTCGTAAAGCAGTTTTTGGCATCGATAATCCTAGTAAGTTTAGAGATGCTAATGATGAGTATCCAATTCAATTGCGTTATAATTATGATCAAAGAACAAACATTGAACAAATAAAAAATTTGGTAATTACATTCCGTGACATGAATATGATGGGTATGATTCGTTCGGTGCCATTATCAGCTTTTTGTGATGTACGTTACGAAAATACGTATGGTGGTATTAAACGTAAACAAAACAAACGTGTGATTACTTTATCATCTGATGTATTAGAAGGTTTTAATGCTAATAATGTAGTAGCTCAGTTAGAGCAAGTAGCTAAACAATTTAAAGCAACAGGCGCTGTAGAGGTTAAATTTACAGGGCAACAAGAAGAACAGGCAGAAACTGGAGCGTTTTTAGGAAGCGCTATGATAACTGCAATAGGTATTATTTTATTAGTACTAGTAATTCAATTTAACTCTATAGGTAAACCTATTATTATCTTATCCGAAATTGTGTTAAGTGTGATTGGTGTGTTATTAGGTACTGCTATCTTTAAAATGGACATGAGTATTGTTATGACTGGAATTGGTATTGTGGCATTAGCAGGAATTGTGGTTAGGAATGGTATTTTATTGGTTGAATTTGCTGAGGAAGAACGAGTAAAAGGCGTGAGTTTATATGAGGCAACAGTTGATGCCGGTAGAACTCGTATGACCCCTGTTGTTTTAACAGCTACAGCTGCTATCTTAGGATTAATACCTTTAGCTGTCGGATTAAATATCGACTTTGAAGGCTTATTAGCTCACGGCTCCCCTCATATTCATTTTGGTGGTGATAATGTGGTGTTTTGGGGACCTTTAAGTTGGACAATGATATTTGGGTTGGCTTTTGCAACTTTCTTAACTTTATTATTGGTGCCAGCAATGTACCTCATTGCAGAACGACTAAAACGTAAAGCTGAGATTATTTTAGCTCATTTTGATTTACCAAAAGTGATTATGTATGTTCCGTTTTTTGTAGCTGTTTGTCAGCTGATTTTATGGATGCAAGGCAAAAAATTAGATTATGGTAATTTAGATAGTTAGTATTAACTATAATTTTAAAAAACAGGATTAAATGCCTCTTTTTTTGTTAATAAAATAATTTAATTTATTTATCATATTGTTTTTATGATTCTTGTATATTAAAAAACTCTGTTATTTTTGTGTAACTTTTTAAACTTAAATAAAAATGAATAAATTATTTCTTGCTTCTATAGTTTCTTTGTCAATTGTATTAACAGCTTGTGGAGATAAGCCAACTGATGAGGTTGCTGAAAACATTGCAGCTGAAGCACCAAAGGATACGACTCCTGATACCGTTAATGAGGAAACAAAATTTAAATTTGATTTTGCTATTGCTAATATTCCTTCACCAGTAGGAAGTGTAAACGAACTTTCTGCTATGGGAGTTGATTATAGTAATACTTTATTAGTAGACGCTAAGAAACAATTAGCCGCTAGTAGCGAATTTTCTAAAGCATTAGCATTAGGTTTGTTTAATATAGACATGGCTTATGCAATGGTTAATAACAAAGGCGAAGATGTTTTGAAATACATGAAGACTGTAGTTAAAATTTCGGATGAGTTAGGATTAAAAAGTGTGGTTAATCAAATGGTTGGTAAACGTGCTGAGAAGAACTTAGGAAATAAAGATTCGTTATTGACAATATTAGACGAAATCTTTGTTAAAAGTGATTCATATTTAAGAACGAATGAGCGTGTTTATACAGCATCTTCTATATTTGCAGGTTCTTGGATTGAGAGTTTATATTTAACTTGTAAAATTGCTGAAAGCGTTACTGATGCAGCCGTTAAAGAAAAAGCCTATAAGCATATATGGGAACAACGTTTTTATTTAAAAAATCTTTCTGATTTATTAAATGATTATAAGGATAAAAAAGAGAGTGTCGTATTAAATGATGAATTTAAAAAAATTCATTCAGAAATAGATGCCATAAAAGATCCTAAAAATTTAAAAGATGCTGAATTCAAATCTATTTCTTCTAAAATTTATGCTTTAAGAGCTTCAGTAATTAAGTAATTTTTTTTCTATTTATTTGAGCCCTTCGATAAAATATCGAGGGGCTTTTTGTTTAATAGGAACACGGATTTAACTGATGAAACAGGTTGGCACGGTTTTAACCCAGATTATGCATTAGGAATCGTAATGAGAGTTGAAAGCTTAATAAAACAGACACTTTTTTGACTGAAGCATAGTAACCACTATGATGAAGGAGAAAAAGTGGCAAAGCGTTCTGTTTTGAAGAGGTTTCAG
>JBEIPP010000072.1:0-14965 GCA_040376995.1 Flavobacteriales bacterium | reverse complement strand
TATTTCGAAAAGAAATGCACCACGTCGCTCATTCCCGCAATAAATATCATAGTTGGCAACATACAGGTCATAATATCTAACGACTGATGCATCATAGCCATAATTCCTAATGTCCAAAAAATAGAAACCATAACAATCGTCATTGGCACCACGATACCATATAAAGACCTAAATGATAACCAAAGGAATAGGATAACTAATACAAATGAAATAGCTAAAAAATAAACAAACTCTCTTTCTAGATTTTTCAAGTAAACATCTTGAGCTACAATTCGTCCTACAAAATGAACATCATCAAAGTGATATTTTTGAAATGCTTTTTCGATGTTGCGAGCTAAACTATCGCTCTTTACTTTACTTAAGCCTTCCTCAGTTTTGATAAAAATAGAAATAGACTTAGCGTCCTTAGGAAAGAAAGAGCCAATGAGTTCAGGTGTACTGTATATATTAGCACTATCTTCTTTATATAAACTTTCATCATCAATATGCAGTAATCGTTTTTGTATTGGCGCTAAGCCACTCAAAGAAATGTTTTTGATATTAGTAGGAGAGATAATTCTATCGGTATGAGCAATATCTTTTAACTCATTAGATAGTGCATTTACTTTTTCTAAAAAATCTTTTTGAAATATTCCTTTTTTATTTTCTATGCCTAATAATACAAATTCATTATCCCATTCAAATCGGTTACGGTGTTTTTCGTAAATCCCTAATTCATTGTCTTCATTAGGAAAAAAGGCTTCAAAATCATAATTAAATTTTAAATCTTTGATTTTAAATGCACAGATTACTGTGAACGTAACCACAAAAACAAGGACAAAATAATTAACTATTTTTTGTGGAATTTTCATTACCAGCCTTTCGTATCTATTAAATAAATTAATGAGCCAATAACACCTGCACTTAGTTCAAGTTCACGTTTATTAATTTTATCAAATGTATCATCTGCTGTGTGATGATAATCGAAATATTTTTGTCCATCTGGTTCAAATCCCATCAGTGGCACTCCAATATCTTTTAGGTAACCAATATCAGCGCCATGGCCGCCAACTTTAATGTATTGCACAAAATAAGGGTCTAATAAAAGTTTCCAACTCAATACTTTTTTATAAGCACCCATTGTGGTATCAACAGCAATACCTCTTGGAGAAAAACCTCCAGCATCACTTTCTAATGCAGCGATATGTTTCAAATTATTTTTCTTTGTGTCTTCAAAATATGCTCTCCCGCCAGCACCACCATTTTCTTCGTTCATAAAAGCAACGGCACGTATGGTGTGTTTTGGTTTGATGTTTTGTTTTTTATACATCGCTAAAACTTCCATTGCTTGAACAACACCAGCGCCATCATCATGCGCACCTTGTCCGTTATCCCAAGCATCTAAATGTCCGCCTGCCATAATAATTTCGTTAGGTTTTTCAGTGCCTTTTATTTCTCCAACAACATTGTAGGATAATTCTTTAGGTAGCATTTGGCAACTCATTTTTAAATTCAAGAATAAAGAAGGATTACTTTTCAATTCTTCTAATAATTTATCAGCACCACTAAAACTAATGGCACATGCAGGAATTTTGTTTTTTGTTAGCACTGTATCATAGCCCATCACGCCAGTGTGTGGAAAGTCATTATTAATAGAACTCATACTACGTACTATGGTTGCTACAGCTCCATATTTTGCAGCTTTGCTTGGGCCTGTATATCGATAGGTAACTGTTTCGCCATAGCAGGTACCAGTACTTAAATGTTTATGATCGAAATACACATTGTAAAAAACAATCTTTCCTTTAATGTTTTTTTCGCCTAAGGAATCTAAATGAGCATAACTGTTTACAATAATGACTGGGGCATTAATGCCAGTTTTTGGAGTACCAATGGAATTGCCTAATGCACAAATTGAGTAGAAGTTTGTTTTTTTTGTTTTGGGATTAATAGATGAACATATTTCTTTTTCGCCTCGCACCCAATGCGGCACCATGCATGGCTGCAAGTAAACTGTATCAGCACCTGCCTCATACATGGCTTTTTTTGCCCATGTTACTGCTTTGGCTGCACCAGGCGAACCGCTTAATCGACTCTCAATTTTAGTGCTTAAAAATTCTAAATTTTTATAGCAATTACTTTGAGTTAAGTAATAATCAAAGTGTTTACGTAATGCAATGCTATCTTTATTTTGCGAATGTAGTGCGAAAGAAAAAATGGTAGCAAAAAAGAAAATGTATTTTAAATGACAACCCATGATTTTTAAATATAATAATGAGTTAAATGTACAATTTTAAAACTTAAAACTGCCCTTCTTCTATTAATTTGATAGCGCGTTCAATCATAATATCTTCGCCAGTTGGGTCATATTCCGACTTCATATTACTCCCAAAAATACGAGCGATACTTTGCCACATAAACGCTTGAAACCCTCCCCTTAAATCTTTTACTAATTCGTAACTGGTATTCCCTGTTTCTCTATCAATTAATTTCAATAAAATTCTTCCCTGATTTATAGTTAAATTTTTAAGTGGTTCTTCAAACTCAGCTTTCAATTCTTTTTCTACCACTTTCATGTAGGCATTTCTAGTTTTTTCATCAGGCATTTTTTCTAAAATACGGTTGTATTCTTTTAGTTTTGCTGAAGCAATAATAGCGTAAGGATATACTTTTTTTACATTATGCTTGATTCTGGACCAGGCCTCGTATTGTCTTTTGTTTTTGTATTTATATTCGGCATATACCCAAACTTCAGGCAAACGGATACTCGGAATAGTATCCCCGTTTACTATTTCTCCCCATACTTTATAAAGTACTTTGGGTACTGCATTGCCATTAGTTGTGGGTTTACTTTCTAAAACCTGAGAGAATGATGGTAGAGAAATGAATAAAAAAAGAATTAAAATTTTGTTTACTGCCACTTCGATCAAAGTGACAAACCAAAAAAATAAATGTATCAAAAGATTTACTCTCATTGTTAGTTAATTCCTTAAACGGAAAAGGTAACCCTTAGGTTACCTTTAAAAACTAAACGCGATTTAATCGCCATTTTGATTTTCCTCCTGAGTCAGTTTGTTGTTCTTTGACTTTATCATGGGTTATTGAAGACATAAATGCGCCAAAAATAGCTGCTACTTCCTCTTCATTTGAATTAGATTTATTTAACATTTCTGGCTTATAATATTTTGGAATAAAACCTGTGTCAAATTTTCCACTAACAAAGGCATCATGCTTTAATACAAATGAGCAAAATGGTAAAGTAGTTTCTACACCCGTAATTTGGTAATCCTGAATAGCACGTAACATTTTTTCAATTGCATCTGTTCTGTTCTTGCCATGCACAATTAATTTAGCAATCATCGGGTCATAGTAAATAGGAATATCCATTCCTTCTTCAAAAGAATCATCTACGCGAACACCTGGTCCTGATGGGATACGGTATGTTTTTAATGTTCCAATATCTGGTAAAAAGTTATTCGTTGGGTCTTCTGCACACACACGTACTTCAATAGAATGTCCGTTAATTTTTAAATCATCTTGAGTAAATGATAATTTTTCGCCACGAGCTACTTTAATTTGCTCCTTTACTAAGTCTAAACCTGTAATCATTTCGGAAACTGGGTGTTCTACTTGTAAGCGTGTATTCATCTCTAAAAAATAGAAATTTAATTTGTCGTCAACTAAAAACTCAACCGTTCCAGCACCACTATAATTACAAGCCTTAGCAACATTAACAGCACATTCACCCATTTGTTTTCTTAACTCAGGAGTTAATACGCTAGAAGGTGCTTCTTCAATTACTTTTTGGTGACGGCGTTGAATACTACATTCACGCTCAAATAAATAAACACAGTTTCCATGGTTATCCGCTAGTAATTGAATTTCAATATGACGAGGACCTGTAGCATATTTTTCAATAAAAACGGCTCCATTACCAAATGCAGAAATGGCTTCACTGATGGCCAATTTCATTTGTTCTTCTACTTCACTTTCTTTTTCTACCAAACGCATTCCTTTTCCACCGCCACCGGCAGAAGCTTTGATTAATAAAGGAAAGCCAATTTCTTTAGCTAGTTTTGTGGCTTCAGCTAAATCGCTTATAGCACCATCAGAACCCGGAATCATCGGAACTTTATATTTTTTAGCGGTTGCTTTAGCACTTAATTTATCACCCATTAAATCCATTGCCTCAGCGCTTGGACCAATAAATGTGATTCCTGCTTTTTGAACTTTTCTAACAAAATCAGCATTTTCAGATAAAAAACCGTAACCAGGGTGAATTCCATCAACACCTAATTCCTTACAAATTTCTATAATTTTATCTCCTTGTAAATAGGATTGAGCACTTGGAGGAGGGCCAACACATACAGCTTCGTCAGCATAGCGAACAAATGGAGCATTTCTATCTGCTTCACTATAAATGGCAACAGTTTGAATT
This sequence comes from Flavobacteriales bacterium, assembly GCA_040376995.1. Lineage (GTDB taxonomy): Bacteria > Bacteroidota > Bacteroidia > B-17B0 > Aurantibacillaceae > UBA4416. The sequence continues at coordinate 10,548 of JBEIPP010000072.1, read as the reverse complement.
CCCATTTCTTTTGCACTTCGCATTACACGCAAAGCAATTTCTCCTCGATTGGCAATTAATATTTTTTTCATACAATAGTTCAATAATTACGAGTTACGAATATAATCATTGAGACGATTAATTTATAGAATTTCTAAAGAAAAATGTATTTGTTGATAGTTTGTGAATACTCTTAACTTTAGTGTAAATGCTTTTTTTTAATATTTGTTATAATACTAAACGCACCCCACTATGAGAAAACTGTTATTGTCATTTACTCTTTTGTTTTTAGTCTCGTTGACTCAAGCTCAAGATAATTTTAATATTGATGATTTGCCAAATATTTTAGTACGAGAATTAAATAGATTCAGATTAAAAAATGGTCTAGATACTTTTGAAGTTAATCAAGTATTGACTAATGCATCTGCCATGGATGCCAAAGCATTCGCTAAATCTGGTGCTGCAAAAGTTGATCCAGAAAAAGTAAAGAAAAATTTGGTAAAAGCTGGCGGAACTAAAAAAGGTGAAGAACTAGCAATGTTAGCTCCAGTGAGTAAAGGGAGAGATAATTACAAAACAACAGATGTTGCTAAAGTAATTTGGACTCGTTGGGAAAATAATAAGAAGGATAAAGAGATATTATTGAAAGCACAATACATGTTAATTGGGATTAAGTGCGAAATACAAAAAGACGGCAAAAAGGTTGTTGCTACCGCTGTTTTAGGTGGTTATGATAGCTTTAATACAGGAGCTAAAATGAAAAAAGAATTAGCAGTTCCTTATAATACGAAGTCTAAAAAATTATTAACACCAGATGCAAAATCATGTAAAAATTGTGATAAATGGAAAAACTATGACTTGTTACAAAAGGGCTTAAAAGTTGAAAAAGGTAAAATCTATTTAGAGTATGCTAATCTAAAAGATTTAAAACGTTTATTAAAGAAAACTAAAGATGGTTTAGCAGTTGATGTGGTTCAACGTTCTCAATACGAAAAAGAAAATTACAATATCGTGGATAACAACTTACAAAACAAAGGTGTTATGAGTAAAGTGATTTCTAAAGATCAAATTTTTTCTAAAAATCTAATTAAACCAGATCCTAAAGTAAAAAAGAAGGTTAAGATTAATAAGTTAAAAATTGAAATGGGTAAGTTTAATCCAAAAATTACTGGACCTTACGAATTAAACTTAATAGTAGTGCAAGATGGTCATGTTTGTAAAACGGTTACTCGAAGTTATTTAGAAAAAGGAGATCAAGAAAGTAGTACTCCCGTTGGAATTATTCCTGCCGATTCAACTGTTGGTTTAAACCCAGCATTTGAACCAAAATCTGAAAGTTCTATTTTGAATTTTACGATTCCTTTCGAAAAAAATAAATCAGAGTTTAAACCTGTAGATGTTGCTCCATTTATTAAAGCTTTAAATGAGCCAGATTTCGTAATTGATGGGTTATACATTTATGCTTTTTCATCGATAGAAGGAGATGCTAGTGCTAACGCAAAACTGCAACGTAAGCGGGCGGAGAGTGTAACTAAGGTATTACAAAGTATGCAGCAAAATAAAATTACGCCTAATATCGAGACAAAGGATTCATGGAGTTTATTTGAATTAGAGATGGAAGATGGTAAGTATGCTGATTTAGTGAAAATGGGAAAAGACAAAGCGATTAAGAAAATTAATAGCAATAAAGCTTTATTAACCGAATTAGAACCTGTTCTGGCAAAGCAACGTTTTGCTCAAATTGTAATGGATGTAACTTATGATATTTCGGGTGATAAAGAACAAAGATTTACATTGATTTCTTTTAATCGAGCGATCAAAGCAAATAAAATGCCTCAAGCATACAAAATTATGGAGTACGCTTTTACTCAAAAAATTAATAAAAAATATACTGAAGATGTTTTGGATAGTTTTAAAATTCCTGAAAACCCAAAATTTATTAATTTACTAAACAATAGAGTGTATTTTAATTACCTAGCAAATAGTAGTATTGCAGATGAAGATGATTATGCTGAGTTTAAACGATTAGAGAAAATAGATCCGGCTAATGATGTGGTTCGTTTTAATAGAATTTACTGTTCAATTAAAATAGATTCTACCATTGGTACAAAAGAGCAACAAGGTAAATGCAACAAGAGATTGATGCACTTTACAAATCAAAAATTAAGAAAAAATTGATAGATGGTTTAAATATAGAGTGGCAATTTAAGATCATAGAATCTTTAGATACAATTGACGATGCAGAACCACAAATTGAAGCTTGTGTTAATAAAATTAAAGGTTTTTATAACTTTAAGGAATCTAGTTGGCAAAATGCTTTAAAATTGGCTTATGTATTTACAAGAGCTAAAGATTACAAGTTTTCGTCATCTGTGTTAGAGCCCTTTTTAAAAGTACCTGATGTGAGCGAAGATTTGTTATTTAGTTATATTTCAATAGCGTCTCATTTGCCGGAAAAATTTTACAGCAGAACATTTAGTGATGCTTTACATAAAGCTAAAGAAAAGAATCCTGAGCGTTATTGCAAATTATTTGGAGAGCCATTTATGTCTTTCCAAGTGTTGGATAATCCTAACGCCAAAAAAGATTATAAAGAAGCTGGTTGTAGATAATTTATTTTATATATTTGACTAATGAACAAAATGAACAATACTTATTACTATTATCTAATGAATTACATTGGAATGGTAGTATATTATTCATAGTTAAGTTTAGCTTATAAAACCTGAATAATAAATTTTAAACCCGTTCCTATAGGAACGGGTTTTTTTATGCTCAATTTTTAATACTAACCATCAAAAAATAAATACACATGAAAACTAAAAGACCAACACAACAGATTTACAGTAACTACACAAAGCAAGACTTTGAAGTTTGGAGAACCTTATTCAATAGGCAATTGGAATTATTAAAGCCAATTGTATCTATTGAATATTTAAATGCGTTAAGTATCATTAACTTTACTCAAGATAAAATTCCAGACTTTGAAGAAGTAAATACTATTTTAAAAAGCACAACTTTGTGGAGTTTAGAAGTGGTTCCTAATATTAGCGAACAAAAAGAATTTTTTAATTTTTTGTCTCAAAGAAAATTCACAACAACTTGCTGGTTGCGAACGATGGAGCAATTAGATTATTTAGAAGAGCCAGATATGTTTCATGATGTATTTGGTCATGTGCCTTTACTATGCAATAAAGCCTATGTTGACTTCTTTAAAGGCATTAGCGATATTGCGATAAGGAATATTGATAATCCAAAAGTTATTGAATTATTAGGACGCTTATATTGGTTTACGATTGAATTTGGATTAATTGAAGAAGGCGGACAACTTAAAATTTATGGAGCAGGAATTATTTCTTCTAAAGGAGAAACAGAACATTGTTTGAGTGAACATGCAAAGCAATTACCTTTTGATATTCAAACAATTTTTGAAACGGGTTATAGAACAGATGTTTTTCAGGATACGTATTTTGTAATTGATTCGTTTGAACGACTTTACAATTCCTTAAATAAGGTTGAATTATTATTGCATGAATATGTGCCCCAATTAAATGAATAATTAAAAGCCCACTATTATAAATTAATAGCGGGCTTAATAATAATATTTTTTTAAAAATTTATTTTAAAATATGCTGATTTAAAAGCTCAGTGAAATAATATTTTTGACCTTTATATAGAGCAATAATAAAAGCATCTTTAATACCATTTTTCTTCGCTTTTTTCAGTAAAACATCTGTTTCATTTAATGTTTTAAATTCTCCCATGGTAAATCTTGTAATATTATCTCCGTATGTTTTTCTTAAAACTTTAGGAAGACCAATTAGTTTTGAATAATTAAAATTTTCGTAAATTTTATAGGCACCAATTTGCACCATATAATGTAAGCTGTCAACTTCTGTATTCCCATATTTTTCTAGTAGTTGATTATAAGTCAATCCAATTGGGTTTAAGTTGTCTTCTTTTAATGCTGCTGAATCTATTTTTGCATAATTTAATTTTAAATATTCAGGAGAAAATAACTCTGCATTAATTTCAATTTTAGCAAAGGAATCAACTTTAGCTGTGGAAATATCTTTTGTAGTAACAGCATTTAAGTATTTATAAATAATTTCATACTCATTGCCAAATGGAAGATTTACTAAGTATCCTCCATTTACTGAATTTGAATTAAAAATACCTGAAAAATCTTTTTTGCTAATCTTTGAACGGATTAAAATTTCAGCTTTTACAGGAGCATTGTCGTATGTTATAAAGCCAGTAACTAAAACCAAAGCTGTTGGTTTACCAAATAACCCAGGTTCTACAACATAAATATCTTGTAATCCTTTTCCATCTTTTTTCTCCGAAGAACAATAACCTCTTTCTCCATCAGATAATACAATGTAAAACTTATCATCTTGTGAAGTATTTACTGGTTTTCCAACATTATAGGGTACTGTCCATTTATCTTGTTTTATTTCACTTCTAAAAATGTCGTAACCTCCTTCTATTGTATTATGCACATTTGATGCGAAGAATAATGTTTTGCCGTCAGAATGAATAAATGGAGCGTCTTCGTCAAATTTTGTATTAGTCTCTGGTCCTAAATTTTTTATATTTCCCCATGAACCATCTGGCATCAATTGGGCAAAATATAAATCACAACCACCTAAACCTCCTTGTCTATCATTTGAAAAATAAATCGTTTTTTCGTCTGGTGATAAGCAAACGCTTCCTTCCCAAAAATTAGAATTAATACTTTTTACTTTTTCAGGGACACTCCAATTAGCCCCATCTAATCTGCTCATATAGACATCGCCATTACCAACTCCTACATTTATATAGATAAATAATTTTTGTCCATCATGGGAAACATATACAGCCGAATCATGACCATTTGTATTAATAGAAGTAATAGGAATAGGATTGCCCCATTTATTATTATGCTCTTTGTGAGAAATCATGACGTCTTCAAAATAAATTCCGTTTTTTTCATCTGACTTATTTGGCAATATCTGCTTTCCACCCATCGATTTTTCGCCACGACAAGTAAATACCATAAAACTTTCATTTGATGGGAAAATACGTGTGTACTCAAATCCAGATGTATTTACAGGATCACCAATATTAGTAACTTTTGCTACAGCTGATTTGTTTTCTAAAGAAATTGAACTTCTGCAAATAAATAGTTGGTGTTTTACTTCTGTTTTAGCGTCTTTATTTAATGGGTTTGATTTATATTTTTCAAATTGAGCGATTGCTTCACTAAATTTTTCATTTACTAGAAGTGCTCGCCCTAAATAATAATCATAATCAGGTAGTTTTGATTTTATTGGATCTGCATTTTTAACCAATTGCTCAGCACTATTTTGAAATCTGGCATCGTAAACACGGCATGAGCCAAGTAAATATCCTATATAGATATTGTTTTTATGTTTTTTATAGAGAGTGTCATAAATAGGTCTAGCAAAAAGATACTCTTGATTGAAAAAATACTTGTCTGCATTATTAAGTTTTTGCCTATCTATTAAATTCCAATTAGTAGTATACTCTTCTTTTAATTCTATGTTTATTTGACAAAAAATAGAATTAGTAAATAGGAATAAAAATAAGATGGAGTAAGTTTTCATGTTTAATGTATTTTACTATGAAGATATAAAAAAATAAAAGTGGGCGTGTTAGTTTTTTGTTTTTTGCCTCATAGTATTGTTAATATGCTTTAGTTACTCTAACAATTTTTAAGAAACGTTTTTCATAATAAGGAGATTCTTTGTAAGTTGATAATTTAATTCCAGAGTGTTTTTTATTAGACGAGCTATGAATAAATTGAAGTTCTTCGCCTGCATTCGACGTAATAATTCCAACATGACCAGGTTTTCTGTTTTTAGAATTAGTACCAGTAAATACAATCACATCTCCAATTTTAAAAGAGTCGGGATGAATTGTTTTACCATGATTTATATAATCTATCGAAGACCTAGGGACTTTAACATTAAAATGGTTATATATATGATATACAAATCCGGAACAGTCAAATCCTTTTTTAGGTTCACAGCTTCCATAACAATAATTTGTTCCTAAATAGGATTTACTATAACTCATCAAACTGTCCTTAGAAACACTATCCTTTGGAAGAACTTTAAAATTAGTGCCATTAGTGATAATACTGATTAATAATAAGAGATATGTAAATATAGGTTTCATTACTATAAAGATACTTCAATATAATGTTAGTTTTAGATACACTATTTAAGTAAAAGATAAAAAATCATAAATCAACATTTTAACACAACTTTTTAGATTTTAAACTGTTAAATTTATATATCATGTGTAAAACGAATAAAAATGCAAAAAAATGGTATTAGATATCCAAAACAATCTCGTGTTTTATTGGTTGTTTTGTTATTTTTAGTTGGGTGTTATAATACTCAATGTCAAAATTCTAATCATTCAACTGGAATTACTAAAAGTTCAACTATTAAAAAAGAATCATCAATGAAATTAAATACATTAACTAAAGAAGAACAGCATGTTATCATTAACAAAGGAACAGAAAGACCTTTTACTGGTAAGTATACTGATGTTTTTAATAAAGGCACTTATATCTGTAAACAATGTAATGCACCATTATATAACTCGGATTCTAAATTCCACTCAGGTTGCGGGTGGCCAAGTTTTGATGACGAAATTAAAGGAGCTGTTAAAAAAACATTAGATGCCGACGGACAAAGAACTGAAATTACTTGCGCAACTTGTGGCGGACATTTGGGACATGTATTTTATGGAGAAGGTTTAACAGATAAAGATACTCGTCATTGTGTAAATTCTATCTCTATGTTGTTTGTAGAAGATGCTTCAAAAACATCTACATCTAAAGCTATTTTTGCAGGAGGTTGTTTTTGGGGAGTAGAATATTATTTTCAAAATGCTAAAGGTGTTATTAGCACTCAAGTTGGCTATATAGGTGGTTTTAAAGAAAATCCAACATATAAGGAAGTATGTAGTCATTTAACAGGACATATTGAAGCTATGGAGGTTACTTACGACCCTTCAAAAACTTCTTATGAAGAATTGGCAAAATTGTTTTTTGAAATTCACGACCCAACTCAAGCAAATGGACAAGGAAATGATATTGGTCCTCAGTATTTATCTGTTGTTTTTTATTTAGATGATACTCAAAAAGCTACGACAGAAAAATTAATTGGTCAACTTCAGTTAAAGGGATACAAAGTGGCTACTCAGTTAAAAAAAGCAACTAAGTTTTGGCCAGCAGAAGAATATCATCAACAATATTATGAAAAAGAAGGTGGAACTCCCTATTGTCATAAAAGAGTTTCTAGATTTTAATAATAGAAAAGCCCTCGCATAATAATGTAAGGGCTTTTTTATTGTAAATTATTTATAACGATTTTATAATATTTTTGGACTGCATAAGTATATTTAGTAAAATTAATTACACCCTTCAGACCCGCATCCACAAGAATTATCAGAAGCAATCGGTTCAATCACACCATTAGCATGTTCTTCATAGGCTTTGGTTAAAGCGCCTAAAAATGTATCAGATTCTTGTGCCCCCGAAACAGCATACTTTCTATCCAATACAAAAAATGGAACGCCTCGCACGCCTATTTGTTGTGCTTCTGTAATGTCTTGTTCTACGTTTTTTGTGTATGTATCGCTATTTAAAACGGCTGTTATTTCTTGTTCGTCTATTTCTAACTCTTTACCAATTTGTAATAGAGTAGAGTGGTCGGCAGTATTTTTGCCATCTGTAAAATAAGCTTGAAATAGTTTTTCTTCTAATTCATTTTGCTTACCATATTTTTTCGCTAAGTGCGATAAACGATGCGCATCAAAAGAATTTGCTACCACGGCTTTATCAAAATTAAATTCTAAACCAACTTGCTTGGCAATATTAGTGACATGTGCTGTTGTTTCTTGAGCTTGTTGTTTACTCCAACCTTTTTTTTCTGCTAAGTTATCTATTGTATTTAAACTTGGGTCGGTAACCGTTGTTGGGTCTAACTGAAAACTTTTCCAAACCACTTCAATTTTATCTTTATGCGGAAATTGCGCTAAAGCATTTTCAAATTTACGTTTGCCTATATAGCAAAACGGACACATCACATCACTCCAAATTTCTACTTTCATTGTTCTTGTTTTTTACCTTGAGGTTGTCAGTTCGAGCGAAGTCGAGAACAAACCGAAAGGTGATTATTAATTCATACAAAGGTAAGTAATGTAATAAGCTTTTGCAACGCTGCTATACTTCGGGGAACTAGTTTGTTTTAGCCAAAAGACCTGTCAGGTTTTTTAGCAAACCTTGCTATAAACCTGACAGGTCTGAACAGCGTTAAATTCCTTTTTTCTTTACATAGCTTCCTCTCGGCTGATTGCCCTCCTTTAGTACAATGTCGGAATGAAGAAATTGAGCAGCTTCTGCGGAGTCTTTTACTTTAGTAGTGCTTCGTTCTAACATTTCAGATTCAAACTCCGTTAATACACTTTTTCTAATTCCAATTTCTTTCCATTTTGTTAAGGGACCACAATTTTTATAGATTCCTCGAGCTAATGCCACAGCATCTAGCAAAGCTTGATTGGCTCCTTGTCCTTTAAACGGACTCATAGGATGAGCCGCATCTCCGATTAAAGTTGCTTTTCCACATTTTTCTAATAAGTCTGGAGTGAGTAATTCTCTATCATACACTGGATAGCCCGAAATTTTAGCTTCCATGGTTGATGATACAATTTGAGGAATAGGATTGTGCCATTGTGTTCTTCGACAAGCCTCTTCTTTAAGTGCTTGAGTTCCTTTAGCACTCAATTCTTTTGCTTCTTGTTCTGATAGAGGGAAACTCAATTGCCACATCACTGAATCTGTATCAAAAGGCATGATGTAAATTCGCTCATTACCATTCGCCGTTTGAAATACCGTAGCAGAGTCTAATAATTCACTGTCAATATCTTTGAGAGCTTCCAAAGGACAAATACCCAAAATTACTATACAGCCTAAATATCGTAAAGGGCTAATATCTTCACCAATCAGTATGCTGCGTACAGTACTACGAATGCCATCTGCTCCAACCACTAAATCAGCTTTGGCATTTTTTATTTCTCCGTTTACCTGAAAACTTAAATTAATACCATCCTTATTTTCTTTTACATCAATTAACTGATGTCCCCATTGTACTTCATAACGTTCGTCGAGTTGCTCAAGAATGGCTAAGCGTAAAGATTGCCTTGCAATATGCATATTATTTCGTCTCGGTGCAGTTTTTACGTTTGATTGAAGCCATTTTCTCATACCCCATTCTCCAACTATTTTTCCTTCCGTAGTATGAACCACATGCCTTGTTGAAACCACTCCTTTTTCTAAAGATAAAATACCCAATGCCTCAATAGCTTTAGTAGCTTGTTGCAAGGTGAGACCATATCCTTGAGCTCGAGCTTCGAAATTGTAATCGCGCTCGTATAATGTAAAAGGAATGCCGCGATGCATACACGCCACCGCTAAAGCGACGCCTCCAATGCCAGCGCCAATAATAGCAACATGAGGAAAGTTTGTTGTATCGGCTAATGGAGGATGATTAGAATGTACTAATCCAGTTCCGTGACAGTTTAAACAAGAAATTAAAGGACTTTTAGGAGGAATAGGAGCAGGGCCTTCTCCCTTTGTTTTTTCAAATTCATTAATTGAATTTTGATAATGGAGCCGCACTTTTTTACGAAGCCTTTGGCTTTTTTTGCCTCGTCCTTTACATTCGCTGCAAATCGCCCAGCTAGTTATTTTATTGGCTTCGTTTTTCAAAATTTTTGTCAAACAAAGGTAGCTAATGGTTTATGTTTTTGCAATTTGGAGTTAAACCCAGATTACGCATTAGAAAATTTATTACGAGCTGAAACCTCTTCAAAACAGAACGCTTTGCCACTTTTTCTCCTTCATCATAGTGATTACTATGCTTCAGTCAAAAAAGTGTCTGTTTTATTAAGCTTTCAACTCTCATTACGATTCCTAATGCATAATCTGGGTTAAAAGACCTTTAAGGTTTTTAACACGGTTTGCTATAAACCTGAAAGGTCTAATTAAGAGATGCTGAATCATTCCGATAGCTATCGGAATCAGCATGACGTAAAACAAAAAAGCTACCACATTTGTGATAGCTTTTTGTTCTTAGGTTCTCGACTTCGCTCGAACTGACAAGCTCGAAAGACATTACTTCGCTTCCATTTCAGCAGGTTTGAGTTTATTCAACTCTGCCATTACCATTTTGCGTTTGTCGTTTAACTCAACAATTTTTTGTTTTTCAGCGTTAATTTTATCTTCTATTTCTTTCATAAAAGGATTAACTCCTTTACTACTTGTTTTAAAAAAACCTAAATTGTTATCGTAAGTTTTAATACGGCCGTTAATTTCATCAATTTGTTTTTTGAAATACTCTGCTTCTTTCTTTAATGCTAATTCAGGGCTTTCTCCATTAGATAAACGCTCTAATTTTGTTTTAAATTGCATCATGAATTTTTCAGAAGCACTCACATTCATTTTATCATACAATTCATCTAGGCGATTATAAAACGCATCATTCACGCGTT
>JBEIPP010000046.1:0-19621 GCA_040376995.1 Flavobacteriales bacterium | reverse complement strand
GAATTTCCATTACCATCTTTACATGGTAAAAAAAATTCAATCTCAGTATCTGCTCCTACAGGATTAGTATTGTAACCTTGGGTACCTAATTTTTTTCTAAAACAATTATTTAAAACATCAACCTGATTTTTAATAATACAATCACTAATATTAGAAACTCCAGTAGGGTCATCGGTTAAAATATGAAAAACAATTGGAACTTTAATAATGGTTGCACTAACTTTTTTAATTGAGCTATTGGCATCTAAGTTTTGTGTTTGTATTCCTATAGAGTTCTGCATCTCCTCGTTAATAGGTTCTGGACAAAATGCACCTAATCTGTCTTGACTAAAGCTAAGAGTACTTAAAAAAATACCCGAGCAAAAAATAATTAGTTTTTTCATAACTCTAATTTGTTTTTTTTTTAATTGTCTATAGTATAACCATTTTTAGTACTTTGCCAAAAAACTCAGCTCATCGCATTTTGTTTATGTTGATCAAAACATGGTTATTTTATAAGCAATGGTTGTTAGTTACAATGTGACGATATTTATTTTAGATACTGCAATTTATGAAATAATTTCACTGCAATTAAAAAACCAAATTATCTACAAAATTTGTGTTTCTTATCACTTAATTTTTAACCGTAAATAGTTGAATTTTATTGTTAAATAGCCGAATTTAGGATAGCTTACAATCATAGATTTTAAAGCGTTTATAATGCCTATCACTATTATATTCTTGTGCTGTCCGAGATGTTAATTAGGTGAAAATTTAATATTTGACTTATTATTGGCTGTCCGCTAATTTTTGTACTTTTTACTTGGTATTGTCGTAAAAATTAAAGTAATAAAAAAAGGAGACGGTTGAAATATCACTCCCTTTTAAATTGTTTTATCGGACACTAATGTTTTGGAATATAGTATTTTAAAGCTTCAGGCATAAAGGCTTTTAAATCCGCTATACGAGTTGCATCGCTAGGATGCGTACTCAAAAATTCTAGAGGTTTTTGTCCGTTACCAGCAGCAGCCATGCGTTCCCAAAAAGCAACTGCAACTTCTGGATTATAGCCTCCCATAGCAGCAAATACTAATCCCATTTTATCTGCTTCGGTTTCGTGGTTACGACTGAATTTTAATTGTCCTAATTGTGATGCAACACCAAATGATTGCTGAAATATAGCTTGTGTTAATTGCGGCTTGGTTTGTGTAGCTGCTCCTAATGCAGCTCCTCCTAATTGTATTAACATGGCATCACTCATACGTTCGCTTCCATGCCGTGCAATAGCATGTGCAATTTCGTGCCCCATTACTATGGCTAAACTCGCTTCGTCTTTTGTTATTGGGAGTAATCCAGTGTATACTACCACTTTACCTCCAGGCATGCACCAAGCGTTTACCGTATTTTCATCTACTACATTAAATGTCCATTGAAATCCATCTAGTTGTTTAGATAATCCTTTATCGGCATAATATTTTTCTACAGCGGTTTGTATTTTAATTCCTACACGTCTTACCATAACTACATTTTGATCAGTATCAGGTAATGGTTTATGTTCGGTTAAAAATTTATCGTATTCCGAAAAACTCATAGCCATCATTTCGCTTTCAGGAATTAAGTTTAAAGAACGGCGCCCTGTGATAGCATTTTTTTGACAAGCGATTAATATTGCAGCAAACAAAGCTGCACTTAAAATAATTTTTTTCATAATTAATTAATTTCTACGCTTAAGCCTTTTTCTAAGAGCGCTTCGCAAATTGGTTGTAATTTATTAATTGACCCTTGTTTTATAGCACATTTGCCTGTATAGTGAACTAGTGTTGCACATTGTTCGGCTTGTATGGTATCATGTCCGCAGTATTTAGTAAGACATTCAATAACCCATTCAAAGGTGTTTACGTCATCATTAAATAAAATAATATTGTTTTCCTTTTTTTCTTTTGTAACGCTATCGAGTTCAAGTAGTTCTTCTGTGTCGGTATAATTATTAGTCATCATATTATAAAGTTACAAAATTTTATCTTGTTAAATATTGAGTAGCCTCTGCGCCGTATAATTTTTTTCCGTCTTTATAAACGGTTATATAAGCATCGTTAATGCCAACTGCAACAGCCTCATCTTTTAGTTTTTTAGCAAAGGTTGCCGAAGTAAAATTACCAATCGTGTAAATGTATAATTCATTCATCACTACATTTTGTACAGGCCAAGTTTTTATATTTAAGAATTTAGAGGCTATATCATTTGGCACTTGGTTTTTATAAGCTCCAATTTGTACTTTAAATGAAATGCCAGTTTCATCTGTTTTTACTCCATTATCGGCAGTAGGAGTAGGACCACTCGTAACGCCATTTGTAAATGGAGTAAAAGATGGTGTATTGGTTGTACCTGCACCAGAAATACTATTCATATCAATAACAATTACTGAATTACTATTAACGGGCGAAGAAGTAGGAACTGAAACACCATTGAAAATAATTGGATTTTCGGGTTCCATTTTTAAATTATTATTTTCTGTTTGTAGTTTTTGTCCCTCTGCAAATGGAATTCGTTTAGCATTGTAATAAGCTGATACAAAGGCATCTTTTACTCCAAAATCAACTACTTTGCGTTTATCTTCTAATAACTTACTAGATTGGTTATAAATACCTGCTGTGTATCTGTATAATCCATTAGGTAATTTTTCGGAGTAGATAGGTTTTAAATTATATAATTGTCCGCGAGTAACTTGTTTTGAGTAAACTCCAATCTGAAGGGTATATAGCAAACCATTCATTTTTTCTAACTCATTGGTAATTTCAGCGGGTTGTGTATCAATAGTATTATTAGTTGCAACGTTATTAGTTGAAACTGGTGTAAATGTATTTTTAGGAACGTTTGCATTGCGAGTTAAACCAGCACTTGTATTAGCAGTTGGCTCAATGGTTTGTCCGGCTACTTTTGCTTTTTCTGTAGCTTCATTTAAATTGATGCGAATACCGTTATAGTAGGCTACAACAAATGCATCATTATAACCTAAATTACGTAAATCGTTTTTAACAGCATTGGCACTGTTATATTGTTCGAAGTTACCAGCCATATATCGGATGTAGCCACTAGGAGTTGTTTGCCCAATTACTGGACTTAAACCTTTAAACGTATTATTTGGTAAAGGTGTTTTAAAGGCTCCAATTTGCACTTTAAATACAAGGCCATCAGGTATTTTTTCGTCAATTGGAATTGGCTTAGCAACACTGTAGGCATTGTTATTTTTAACTTCTAAGCCTTCTACTTTTATTTTTGTAGTATTGGTTGCGTTAGTATTTGTTTTAGAAGTATTTGATGCAGAATTATTATTTGCCTTATTAGAAGCTACGTTATTATTTGCTGGATTATTGTTTCTAGCATTATTATTAGTTACGTTGTTGTTTACCACATTATTATTAGCAGCATTGTTATTATTGACATTGTTTACAACATTATTGTTCGCTTCATTTTCGTTAGAGAAATTAATTGCTGTAGCGTCTGGATTAGTAATTTTATTTAAGTTGCTTAAAGCTTCCACTCCATGCTTGTTGGCGTCAATTAATAAATTTTTTTTCGCACTTAAATCGTTTTTTTGATTTGCTTTAGCAAAAGACTGATCTTTTTTACTATAAGAAGTTTGTGCTTGTGTTTTTAAATTAGTTTGTTCAGGAGTTAAATTAGCTGGCACTGAATTTAAACGTGAGCTATATTCTTTATCGTTGGCTTGAATTAATAAAGATAAACCATCCACATGTGTTTGATTGTTGTTATTTAATTTGTTTTTAGTTTCGTTTAATTTAGCTAAAGCGGTTGTGTTATCTGAAGCAACATTTGCTTTTTTAGGATCGTAATTCGGGAAATGTTTTTTGTATAAATCAAGTAAAGCTTGTTGTTTAGCAATAGCTTGGTTTTCTTTTTCTTCTGCATTACTGTATCCACCTAATTTTGCGACATCACTGGGGTAAGCATTTGCTTCCGTTCTTAAACTATTAGCTTGTTTTAAAAACAAAGCAGCTTCATTAGTTAGAATATCTACTGAATTTAAATCGGCAATGTTTTTACCTTTTGCCATGTTAGCTAATTCTTCTAAGCTTTGTTTATTTGCTTCGTAAGTTGCTGAATTTAATTGTTGTTGTTTGTTTGCGGCTTCTAATTTTTTAGCAACGGCATTAGATTCTAATTGTTTTACTTTATTAATTACTGTTTCTTTTTCAGTTCCTGTTTTTTTAGCGGCATTTTTTCTTAAATTAAATGCTTCGTTGTTTAAATTATCGGCTTCAGTTAAAAGTGAAGTAATATCTTCTTGGTTTAATGGGGCTTCTGAACTGGTAGATTCGTTCACATTATCTAAAGAAGCAATAATGTTTTTGTCCTCACTAATAGCAGCATTAATTTTTTCGGTTGCTTTGCTTTTTAAATTAGAAGCTTCTTGATCAAGATATGGATTAAAGGTTAAGATTTTTGATTCGTTAGGGTTATTTAACTCTGTTTTAATTTTTATAATCTCTTCTTTTACGCCATTATTTGAAGAATTATTGGTATTAGTATTTGAAGTAGTTTCGTTGTTTGAAGTTATATTATTGCTTGCATTCTCAATATTATTTGAAACGTTATTGCTTGTTACATTTTCATTATTTGCAGCATTATTGCTTGCTACATTTACGTTATTGTTGGTTGCGTTATTTATTTCGTTGTTACCTCCGTTAGTTTTACTGTTATTATTGTTGTTAGCTGCAACCGTATTAGTTTCTGATGCGTTATTATTGTTTGAAACAGCGGTTTCGTTATTGTTATTTGCTAAATTTGTATTAGCAATGGCAGTGTTTGATTTTGTTAGCTCAGTAGCTTCATTTAAAGCTTTCAATGCCGCAACTTCTTTTTCATTTGCTTTTAATAATATGTTTGCTTTTTCGGTTGGATTTTGAGCAGTAACAGATTGACCAATTAAAACTGTTGCTTCATTATTTAAATTATCAGCATTTGTTTTTAATTCTTGCGCTAGTTTATTTGCAGGGTTTTGGAAAGCAGGGTCTTTAGCTAATTTGCTACTTTGAGCATTTAATTCGTTTTGATTGGCTTTACTTAAAGCTAAATAAGCATCAATTTGCGACAAAGATGTTTTTTTAATTTGTTCGTTGATATTGGCAATAGATTCAGAAGAATTTACACCCCCTGTATTTAAAGGTTGTACTTTGTAGGTTGGATTTGTTTTACTTAAAATCTCTAAGGCTTTTTGTTGTTTTGCTAAAGCTTCATTTTCTTTTTCCTCGGCATTACTTAAGCCGCCTAGCTTAGCAGCTCCATCAGGATATGCATCGGTTTCTTCGCGGATTTTTTGAGCTTGTTTAAAATGAATAGAAGCTTCATCAATTAACATGTTAGCTTGAGAAATTTCATTACTAGTTTTTTGACCAGTTAATTTTTGTAATTCAGAAAGATTTAAAATATGGTTATCGAACTGAGCCTTATTTTGAGATTGAGTTAATGCCGAAGCTTGTAGTTTTTTGTCTACTGAAAGTTTTTCGTTTTCAGTTGCTTGTTTTAATAAGTTCTCTTTTTCTTCTCCTGTTTTAGTGGCAGATTCTTTTTTTTGTTCGTAAGCTTTATTATTTAAAGCATCTGCTTCGTTTAATAAAACTTCAGGATTTTGATTAGATGAGTTTTGGAGAGAGCTTTCGGTGCTAGTAATTAGATTATTTAAATTGATTTCATTTTGTTTGGCAATTTCAAATTTTTGAGTCACGGCATCCTTTAAAGTAACCGAGGTGTTTTCTTTGTAGTTGTTATAAGATACAATATCCCTAGCGGCATTTGTATTAGCTGTTAAACTTTCTTTTACCTGAGAAAGTTCGTTTAGTAACACTTCAGGATTGTTACTTGCTGAAGCATTTAATGGCTTTATAGGTGAATTGTCGCTTGCAATGTTATTGGTAAACGTTGGGTTTTGGTTTTTGTTAGTTGGGTTTATAGATAAAGTGTTATTTGTAATTGGTGTATTATTGTTTTCGGCAGCATTTTTTAAAGCAACATTATTGTTAGTTATCTCATTAGCATTGTTATTTGAAATGGCATTTAACGTAGCTGTATTAGTTATATTAGCATTTTTGTTATTTGGCGTTTCATTAGAGCCTACATTCGTGTTAGATTTGTTATTATTGGCTAAGGAAGTATCTAATTGTTTTATAGCTGCATTATTTAAAGCAATATTTTTTTCGTTTTCTTCTTTTTGTTTTTCTAATTGTTTAATCTCCTCGTTTAATTTATTTTTCTGAGTAGCGTCTTTAGTTTTAGATATTTCGTTTTTATTTAGTGTAATTAAGTCGTTAATTTCTTTGTTGTAGTTTTTTAAAATTTCATTTTGTTGAGTAACACTTTCTTTAGTTGTTTTGTCAACAGCCTTAGGGCTTACTTTTTCATTGTATTTAATAGCAATGCCTTCGTAAGATAAAGTACTAGGGTTATTATTGTTTGTGTTAGTTGCTTGTTTGTTATTATTAGTTTTATTTTCGTTTGAAATAGCATTATTGTTACTAACTGCTATTCCTTCCGAAGATTCATTTAAGATTTTAGCAGCTACTAATAATTCTTGATTTACACCATCTACTTCATTTTGTAGAGTTGATATTTTTTGATTATTGGCGGAAATCTCTTTGTTTTTTAATTCAATTTCATTGTTTAATTCTCTAATTTGAGCTGATATATTTTCTTTAATTGATTTATCATTTTCGTTTGCTAAATCTTTTTCTAAGGTTTCTGTTTCATTTTTAATCGCATTTATTTCGCTGGAGATAGAACCGTTTTTGTTTTGTGTATTTACTAATTCTTGTTTTTTTAATTCCGACTCAGCTTTTAAAGAAGTAAACAATTCATCTGATTGTTTTTTTTGTTTAGATATATTATCTAATTCTTTTTGAATTTCTTCAAGTTTAGTTAAAGCTTCTTTATTATTCTTGTTTTTTGTAACTGCTTCTAATTGACTAATGTATTGATTGGTTAAGTCTGCTTCTTTTTGTTGTATGCTCGCATCTACTTCTAATTTTTTTGCCATATTAGTGGCGGTGTTAGCAACGTTAGTAGCTATTTTAGATTCTTCTTTTAATTGATTAGCTTTAGCTAATTCTTCATTCTTTTTAGTAATATCCGTAATTGAATTTGCATTTGTAAAGGCTTCATCAGCAGCTTTTTGTTTTTCAACAGATTCAGCTGTTTTTTGCGTGGCTAATGCAAAAGCATCTTGAGCCTCTTGTTTTAATTTTAGTGCTTCGTTGCTAGCGTCTTTAGCATCTGTTTTAGCTATTTCTAATAATTGTTCATTTGTTACATTTTTATTAGTGTTGTTTTTTAAAGTATTGTTATCGTTAGTTTGAACCGTTGGATTATTGGTTGAAACAGAGTTTAAATTATTTTCGTTGTTATTAGAATTTTGGTTTTTAGCATCTTTTATTAAGTTGTTATTGTAAGGTTCCATTTCATTAACCTCTAGCCTAGCTTTTTTCTCAATAAAATCTATCATCATGGAGTAGTTCTCGTCATCTACTTTTCCCTCAAAATAATTAGTGATTTTTAAGATCTTATTTTCATAGGCAATCATTTGTTTATACGGTTTTAATGTATAAGCAACTGGGATGTTTACCGCATCCGATTGTGTTGGAATACCAGGTGTTTCAACTGTAAAAAGAAATTTACCACCATTAGTAAGTTCCATGTTATAGTCTCCGTTATCTTGTGCTTGAAACGAACCAATGATTTCTCCATTGGACATATTCTTAACTGTTATTTTTGATTTTAAACTTTGATTTGCATCTTCTTTAACAACTAACCCTTTAATAACGGCAGAGTTCATTGGTCGTCGCTCAGTATTAATTTTTAATACATCTAATTTGCCGTAAGGGCTATATCTACCTGTACTAAAGAACGCTGTTTTTTCGAGCGAATCTGTTACAAATAAAATATCATCATCAGGTGAGTTTATAGGAAATTCTAAATTCTCTGCTTTACTCCATGAATGTGTGGCGTCATCATACGTTGTTTTAAACACATCGTATCCACCCATGCTGTTATGGCCTTTTGAGCTAAAGTAAAGCGTTTTACCATTAGGATGTAAAAACGGATAATCTTCGTCAAACTCTGTGTTAACAGATGAAGGTAAAATTTGAGACTTGCTCCAACTACCGTTTGGTAATCTATTTACATAGTAAATATCTCTTCCGTTGCTTCCTCCTTCTCCATAGCTTGAATAATAAAGTCTTTCTGCACTTTTAGGTAGGTACACTACTGACTTATCTTTTTTCTTTTTATCGTAACCTGTTTTATATTCGTCAGGTTTTACTAATAGTTTCCCGCCAATTTCCTTAACATCGTATCCTTTGTAGTAATCAGTTTCGTTTAATTGTTTTTTATTGATGACAACTAAATCTGATAAATTTGACAATAAACGCTTACCATTTTTGCAAGCTTGTATCTCTCTGTCGACTTCTAACTTTTTAATAGAGGAAGAACTGCCTATTGTTTTATATTCTGTATATAGTTTAATGGCTTCATCAAATCTATAATTGATATGATAGGTTTTTGCTAAATAAAACAAAGCATCTTTTGGAGCATTTACTTGATTTTTAGTAGCAACTTGTAAATAAGAGTAGGGTTTCTTTTTATCAGGTTCTGTATAAAGCATACAAACACCTAATTTGTAATTATATTCAGGGTCTTTTGGATATAGAGACACCAATTGAGCATATAATTTATAGGCTAAATTGTAATCCTCTTCTTCAAAATGTTTTTCGGCTTGTTTTTTTAATTCATCCTCATTTTTTATTTGAGAATAAGAATCTGAGCAATATATAATTGCTATAAACAAGAATAAATAGCTTAAACGCATTCCGCTTGTGTGAAAAATATGTCTAATTTGATTCAGATTCAATGTCAAATATATCTAAATATATCTAAATATATCTAAATATTTTAGTTAAAGATGCTAAAAATAAACAATTTCCATAAATATTTTTTTAAGTGCTTTATCTCAAATGTAATTACATGAAATTGTGTTATATTTTAATAATAATCAAGTTGCATTACATATCAAATTTTAAATATTATTTTGTTTTTTAAGAATAAATAACACCATAATTACAGTGTTTTTTTTGGGACAAATAGTGTTTTATTTAGCTTTTAAATCATTAAACAATTAATAACTTTGTTAATAGTATAAACCAATAAATATATTTATTATGATAAAAAATTACTTAACATTATGTTTAGGATCTTTGATTCTTTCTGTAAATGCTCAAAATGCTTCTTTAAGGAATGCAACTAGTGTAGAAAACGAACCTGTAATTACTAGAGAGGTACAAAATGCTGTTTCAACTTCAACTGTTGTTCGTTTATCTGCCCCAGGTTTTGCACCAGCTAGTACTTGTTCAGCTAATGTAAGTCGAGGCTTAACTGCAAGTGGTTATATTTATGCAGGAACAAGCACTTACTTGGATAAAGAATTTGCACAAAGATTTGATTTAACTAAATATAATTTAACAACTCCGGCATCAATTAGTTCAGTTGATATGGTATTTTCATATGCAGGTTTAGGAACCGGATCGGTAACTGCAAAAATTTATTCAGATAATTTGGGCACGCCATCAACTTTACTTGGCACAAGTTTACCAATTGCAGTAACAAGTTGTTCAACACCATTAGCACCAAACACTTATACATTTACGTCTGCAGTAAAAACAACTTTTACATTTACGACTGCAGTAAATTTAACAAGTACTAAATTTCATGTGTCTCTTGAATTACCAAATGCTTATACCTATACAGACTACACTATTAATAGTGCAAATTTGGGTTTACTTTATAATGCAAAGTGCGCAGCAGATGATTCATCTATTTATGCTCGTGCAAGTGATAATAAATGGATTAATGTAGCAACAGCTTATTCTTCTACCTTTAATAAAAAAGGAAGTCTTGCTATCGAGCCTACAGTAAGTGCAAATATTTCAACTTCTTTAAAAAATCAATCAAAAAACTCTGATGCATTTACAGTTTTTCCTAATCCAGCTAATAATGATTTAACGGTAAGCTATAACTTAAATAATTCGTCAAAAACTGAAATTAGAATTTATGATGTTACAGGTAAATTAGTTCTTTTAAATAAAACCGAAGAACTTTCTGTTGGATATAATACAGCTAAAATTGATGTATCTGACTTAAATTCAGGTGTTTATATGGTAGAGTTGAAAACTAAAGAAGGCTCTTCAATGAAGAAATTCATTATTGCTAAATAAGCTTTTATTTTTTTTTGATTTTAAAAGTCTCGCTTTTTAGCGAGACTTTTTTAGTTAATAACCTTACCTTTGTTACATGATTTTAGAAACCCCAGAAGAGTTAATTTTACAATCCACTCAATTAAGTAACGAATTAAAAAATATTGCTAAAAAAGTATTTAAAGGAGATCGTATCTCTTTTGATGAAGGAGTTTATTTATTTGAACATGCTAATCTTTCTTATTTAGGAACATTAGCAAATTATGTTCGCGAAAAAAAAAATAAAAATTTCGTATTTTTTAATCGTAATTTTCATGTAGAACCCACAAATATTTGTGTGTATACCTGCTCATTTTGTGCTTATTCTCGTTTGATAAAACAGCGTGAAGAAGGATGGGAACTATCCATCGATCAAATGATGGATTTGATTAAAAAATATGATGGGCAACACGTTACCGAAGTTCATATTACAGGAGGTGTTATTCCCAAACAAGATTTAGCATTTTATACATCATTGTTTAAAGCAATAAAAGCACATCGCCCAGATTTACATGTGAAAGCATTAACACCGGTAGAGTGTCATTATATCTTTAAAAAAGCAAAAGTAACATACGAAGAGGGAATGAACCTTCTAAAAGAAGCAGGACTAGATTCCATGCCTGGTGGTGGAGCCGAAATTTTTGATAAAGAAATCAGAGATAAAATTGCTGGCGGAAAATGTAGTGCCGAAGAATGGTTAAGTATTCATGAAATTTGGCACGGTATGGGCATGCAATCTAATGCAACGATGTTATATGGGCATATAGAAACATTTTCGCATAGGGTAGATCATCTAGAAAGATTACGCCAATTGCAAGATAAAACAAAAGGCTTTAATGCGTTTATTCCATTAAAATTTAGAAATGGAAATAATGATATGTCGGATGTGCCTGAGGTAACTGTAATCGAAGATTTAAGAAATTATGCTATCAGTAGAATTTATTTAGATAATTTTGATCATATTAAAGCTTATTGGGCAATGATTGGAAGAAGTACAGCACAATTATCTTTAAATTTTGGTGTAGATGATATGGATGGAACTATTGACGATACAACCAAAATTTATAGTATGGCTGGAGCAGAGGAGCAAAATCCAAAATTAACAACCCAAGAGTTAGTTGATTTAATTACTAATGTAAAACGTACTCCAGTAGAAAGAGATACATTATATAATATTGTAAAAACTTATTCTGTTACCAGTTCCAGTGGAGTGTAAATCATCTTATAATAAATGGGTTATTTTTTTCTGATACTTTTTTTATTGTGTTTATTGGTGCCAATATTCAGTTACGTGATTTTTCCATTGTATATGAAATTATCAGTTATGAATATTGTTCGTTCGAAAAATAATTATTCAGAAATTGTTGAATGGCCTACTGTAACTATAGTTTTTTCGGTGTTTAACGAAGAAAAAGTAATTAAAAGAAAATTAGAATCGATTTTAAATTCAGATTATCCAAAAGATAAACTACAAATTTTAATCGGTTCAGATCATTCAACCGATCAAACACATCAAATTATTGAAGAATTTATTTCTCAAAATTTAAATATTAGATTTATTAAAAAAGAAACTCGTAGTGGAAAATTGAAAATTATTAATGAGTTAGTTGATTTAACAACTACCGAGCATTTAGTGTTTACTGATGCTAACGTGTTTTTTGAACCCAATACATTAAAAGCTTTAGTGTATAACTTAGTTGCTAAAGATGCGAAAATGGTGTGTGGCAATATTTTAAAATTCTCGCCAAAAAATCAAGGTATTTCCGATCAAGAAATTTTTTATATGAATTTCGAAAATCAATTAAAGTACCATGAGAGTTTAAAATACGGTTTTTGCGTTGGAGTGGAAGGAGGCTGTTATGCTATTTTAAAAAGTTGTTTTGTAAAAGTGCCAGATGGTTTTTTAATGGATGATTTTTTTATAACACTTAACGTGATTGAGAAAAAAGGAAAAGTGTTGTTTGAGCCGGAAGCCTTGTGTTATGAAGATGTGAACGATGCGCCCATGATAGAGTTTAAACGAAAAATCAGAATATCATTAGGTAATTTCAGGAACTTAAAATTCTATAAACATTTATTGTTTCCTATTCATCAAGGATTTGGTTTTGCGTTTTTCTCTCACAAAGTATTGCGTTGGTTTACTCCTTTTATGTTAGTGTTTTCTTTCTTTTTGTCTTATGTGGTGAGTTTTTACTTCTCCTTTTTTATACTAGTAAGTTTGGGTTACAGTTTACTAATTATCTTGCCTGCGTCAACTATTTACTTAGAAAAAATAAAAATTAAGTTACCAGTTGTAAATTCACTTGGGTATTTTGTTTTAATGAATTTTGCTTTATTAATAGGATACCTGAAATTCATATCAGCTTCAAACGAAAGTGCTTGGGAACCCCCAAAACGAAATGTTTAGTTTTTTTGATGTTTAAAGCATTTATATAAAACTCAAATTGGCTAATTGTCTAATTTTCACTATCTTTGCAGCCTTAAAAATTTATAATAAATTCAATGGTTTCGGTTAATAGTGTTACAGTTTCGTTTGGTGGGTATAATTTATTTGATAATGTATCTTTTTTAATCAATGCAAAAGACCGTATTGGTTTAGCAGGTAAGAATGGTGCAGGAAAAAGTACCATGCTTAAGCTATTGGCTGGACATCAATCTCCTTCAAAAGGAGAAGTAACTATTCCCAAAGATTGTAAGATTGGTTACTTGCCTCAAGATATGACCCATCAACATGGAAGAACAGTCTTTGAAGAAACAGAATCTGCTTTTGCTGAAATTAAAGCTATGCAAGCTCGATTGGATGATATCAATCATCAATTAGAAACACGTACAGATTACGAAAGTGATGCATACATGAAGTTAATAGAAGATTTAACTGAGATTAATACACGTTTGGATATTGTTGGCGCAAGTAATACAACCGAAGAGATTGAGAAAATTTTAATGGGATTAGGATTCGAACGTAAAGAATTTTCACGTCAGACATCTGAATTTAGTGGAGGCTGGAGAATGCGTATTGAATTAGCTAAATTATTATTACAAAAACCAGATGTGTTAATGTTGGATGAGCCAACAAATCACTTGGATATTGAAGCAATTCAGTGGTTAGAGGAATTCATGGAAACTTTTAGTGGCGCAGTAGTATTAATTAGTCACGATAAAACATTTTTAGATACTGTAACCAAGCGTACCATTGAAATTGTAAACCAAAAAATTTATGATTATCGTACCAACTATTCTCATTACTTAGAGTTAAGAGCAGAGCGTAAAGAGCAACAAGAAAATGCGGCTAAAAATCAACAGCGTATCATCAATCAATACGAAACGTTAATTGATAAAAATAGAGCTAAAGCTAGTAAAGCAGCTTTTGCACAATCGTTAATTAAGAAGTTGGATAAAATGGATAGAGTAGAAGTGGACGATGTGGATACAGCCTCTGTTCGCTTCCGTTTCCCAGCACCAGCTCATAGCGGTAAAATTGTAATTACAGCAGAACACGCAGGAAAAAAGTATGGCGAGAAACAAATTTTTTCTGATGCAAATTTCATTATTACCAAAGGCGAAAAAATTGGTTTAGTTGGACGTAATGGTGAAGGAAAATCAACCATGATGAAAATGATTGCAAAGAAAAT
The DNA here is from genome assembly GCA_040376995.1 of Flavobacteriales bacterium. Classification (GTDB taxonomy): domain Bacteria; phylum Bacteroidota; class Bacteroidia; order B-17B0; family Aurantibacillaceae; genus UBA4416. The sequence goes on along the minus strand of JBEIPP010000046.1, from coordinate 5,712 downwards.
TCAATTTGATGGCACGGTGCAATTGGGGCATAGTGTATTGATGGGTTATTTTGAGCAAGATCAAGAAGAAAAATTAAATTTAGATAAAACAGTTTTTGAAACGATTGATGAATTGGCAGTTGGTGATGTTCGTCGTCAAGTTCGTAGTTTATTGGGTTCGTTTTTATTTGGAGGAGAAGATATTGATAAGAAAGTAAAAGTGTTAAGCGGTGGAGAGCGCGGACGTTTGGCCTTATGTAAATTATTATTAGAGCCATATAATTTATTGCTGTTAGATGAGCCAACAAATCACTTAGATATTAAATCAAAAGAAGTATTAAAACAAGCCTTGATTGATTATGAAGGAACCATTGTGATGGTAAGTCACGATAGGGATTTTATGACTGGAATGTGCGATCGTTTATTTGAATTTAGAGATGGGCATGTAAAAGAATATTTATGCGACATTAAAGAATTCATGGAGATTCGTAAAGTGGAGCGTTTAAATCAATTAGATTTAGATAAATCTGGAGTAAAGTCGGTTCAGGTTGCCGAAAAAAAAGCGGCTTCGAGTACCTCAGCCACCAGCAGTGATTTTGAGGCGGCTGAAAAGAAAAAGCAACAGACTCAAATTGCGACACAAATAAAAAAAGTTGAAGAAAACATCACTCGCTTAGAAGCAGAAATAAAATTACTCGACGATAAGTTAGCTATTCCAGAAGCTTATGAAGCTTTAACGAAAGATCCTCATTTTTTTACTTCATACAATATGTTGAAAAAGGAATTAGAAAATGAAATGGCTAAATGGGAAGATTTAAGTTCTAAGTTAGCTTAGATAATTTTATTGTGTTAGTTCGAGCGAAGTCGAGAACTAGTCTAAAATAAAAAAAACTCCTGCTTTTAAGTGGGAGTTTTTTAATTTTAATGAAAAACTGAATTGATATATTAGCTACATGATCGGCAGGAAGTAGTATATCCGATATTTTATTTACAGCTGTAGTTTTGCCAGAACTAGTACTGTCAGATATATCAGTAAGAAATAAATTATAATTTTAACCCAGATTACGCATTAGAAAATCTATTACGAGCTGAAACCTCTTCAAAACAGAACGCTTTGCCACTTTTTTTCCTTCATCATAGTGGTTACTATGCTTCAGTCAAAAAAGTGTCTGTTTTATTAAGCTTTCAACTCTCATTACGATTCCTAATACATAATCTGGGTTTAAAATAGTAAATTATTGATAATCCGCTATTCGGGATTTATAGGTAGTAATATTTTTATTCTGATTATCCGATTCCACTTTCCCATCTTTTAAACGAACAATGCGATGTGCGTGTGAGGCAATATCTTCCTCGTGAGTTACTAAAATAATAGTGTTCCCATTTTTATGAATGTCTTCTAAAAGCCCCATGATTTCTACAGATGTTTTACTGTCTAAGTTTCCAGTAGGCTCATCGGCTAATATAATAGCGGGATTGTTAACTAATGCTCTAGCAATAGCCACACGTTGTCTCTGGCCTCCAGATAATTCATTTGGCCTGTGAGTCATACGATTTCCTAATCCAACTTGCTCTAAAACTTTTTTAGCCATTTCTTCGCGTTTAACTTTTTCAATGCCTGCGTAAACTAAAGGAAGCATCACATTTTCTAGAGTTGTGGAACGTGGTAATAAGTTAAAGGTTTGAAAGACGAAGCCAATTTGTTTGTTCCTAACTTCGGCCAATTCATTATCACTCATTTGAGCAACTGCTAATTTATTGAGAATATATTCGCCTGAAGTCGGTGAATCTAAGCATCCTAACATATTCATTAAGGTAGATTTGCCGCTACCACTTGGTCCCATTAAGGCAACGTATTCATTTTTGAAAATATTAAGCGTTACACCACTTAGGGCGTGAATTTCTTCAGCACCAATTTTGTATTCTTTTTTGATGTCTTTTAACTCGATAATAGGCTCCATAAAGTAAAGGTAAATAAAATTATAGGTAATTAATGCTAATAATTTTATTGGTTGTAAAGCAGATTAATGGAATTAATTTAAACTATAGCCTAATTTGATATAGTTTCCAGTAAATGAAATGCTGGCTTTTTTTAAGAAAGGGTCTAAGTGCTTTTTTCTGTTTCTATTATTTAAAATAGTCATTATCAAATCAAATGCCATTAAACCTGCACCCTGTATGATAACTGAATTTCCAAAACCATTAAACCGTTCTTGTTTTTTGATGTCTGTTTGATTACTGGCGAATTCTTTCATATAAAAACCGCCCGAAATATATACCACATCTAAAATAGCATTTGCTAAAAATAGTTTTTCGGCTTGGGTTTGACTTTTTTGTAAATCATACATTGTGGCGGATATTTTTTTATTTGCTAATAAGCCTGGTAATGCAATACCTAAATTCACAATTCCCCAAGAAGCATTCATTAAATGAAAATTCTTTTCCTCTTCGCTTTTTGTTAAAGTATAACCAATCCCACTTCCTATAATATTTGCACTTGCCCAAGAAGTTAAAACAATCATCCCGTTATGGTTTAGTTTGTTTTTTTTGTTATCAAATTGTTTGATAATCGAATCTGTTTGAGAAATTGATAAAAGTTTAATTAAAATAAAAATGCTTGATAAAATATATTTCATGGATGTGATTTATGAGTTAACAGATGATAAGGTAAAAGGTTTTAAAGTAAAAATAAAATATAACATTAACGTTGATCATATACAGCACTATTATAAAATAAGGGTAAATGTTTCGATAAAACGACACGGAATTAGGGTAAATGACTGTGTTTTTAACTAAAAATTAATAGAATAAAATACTATTAATTCATAGAAAAATTATATTGCTGAACATTGTTTTAAATGATTAGCGGTAACTTGTTGGGTATAGTTGAAATATCTACTTTCCACATCAGAAAATGAACGATTGCCACTATTAATTGAATTTAAAGTTTCATCTATTACATCAATAACATCCCCTAAACGAACGTATTCAATTACTGAGCCTATTGATGCTTACGAAAGAAACGAAGCTTCCATAAGCCTAATAATAAGAAATAGTAAAACTCTTTTTCGTCTTTATTATCTGCTAAGAAAACAAATGAATTGACAACATAATGATTGAATGGTTTGCCAGAGTTTAAACCTTTGTTTAAAATAAAGAAGTGAGGTTGATTGTAATTTGCACCTGATTTGTGGGTTTTGATTTTTGATTTGAGCATAATTGTGGATTTAAAAATTATGCTGCGCTTGCCTAATATTTTTTGAAAAGAAAAAATAAAAACCGAAAAAAATAAAAAAGAAAGCCAAATCAAGGGGGCTGTTTTACTAGGGCTGTCAAGGTTTTTGCGAAAAAAATACTACCTGAATGCGGCAAAATAAATAAATTAATTAATTAATACCTTAATTTATGCCGCATGAAGTGTGGAGATTATTTTTGCAAAACCCAAAGGGCTTGACCTTGCAATCCGAAAGTGGAAAGCCTTATCTTGCTTTTCTTTTTTTATTTTGGAATAATATTACTATAACTGCATTCTAATTTTTAAATAAATCTCAATTGGAATGTAAAGGTAAAAGCGCCTGCGGCGTGCGGTGGGTAAACGGTTGCAAAAAATGAAGTGAGGTACGAACAAAATGATTTGTAATCCGTTGTGCGGCGAGCCACCTGCGAGTCGAACGAGGGTGTGCAGCATGGGAGCATGAGGTACGAAAGCGGATGCAAACTATGTTGCAAGTGTGGCAAACTAATAAATTAATCTACCTTAATTTATGCCACACGATAGAAACACAAGGGCAATGGGTTGGTTTATTTTTATGCTTAGCCTTTTGCGTTGGAATAATAAGCGCCCATTAAACGCAGCCCGAACGACTATGCAGGCGAGCTGAAAAGTTGATAGCCGGTGGACTGAAAGTGGCTGAAATGAGTGAAGCTGAATTGTGAGGAATGAAACGAAGTAGCGTAGCGAATGAAGTGTAATGTAACATCAAGAAAGCGAAACGAATAAAGTTGCTTGAAGGACAAGGTAGGCTACCGTGACGAAAGCACGTGCAACGAGCAAAAAACGTGACAAACCCAAAGCCTGTAAGGCAAAATAGCTTATGCGAAATGCCTTAAAAAGACTAAGCTAAAGCATGTGCTATTTTGGTTTGGCGCGGTTTATTGCTTGCACCTGCTGAGGAACACCTATTTACCTGATAAAAAAGTTAGACTATCAAAAAATGAAGAATATTATAATCAAACTATTTTGATACACATTCGTTAAAGACAAAACATTTTCACTATCAAAAAATTAAAAATATTAACAACAACATCCTTTGGTGCTAACACGTTAACCTCAAATGTCATTGATGTTAACATATCTAAAAATAATAACGACAAAGAGGTTTGATGTAAATATAAATCATTATATTTACATCAAAATAAAGATTTAATATGGATTTTAGTAAAGCTGCAAAATATCACTATGATCAATTTCCGCCTAACACACTGAATTACAGTGTTTTTGTAGAATCGCTAATAAAAGCAACAGATGCATTAGCGAGATATGACCAAATGTTAAAAAACATGCATAATAGCGAAATCCTTTTGGCTCCTTTAAGAAATCAAGAAGCTGTCATATCATCGAGGATGGAAGGTACTATTAGTACAATGGATGAAATCTTGAAATTCGAAGCAGAGAGCGAAAATGGAAATGAAAATGAGGAGGCAAAAAAAGTTAGAACTGATGTATTTGAAACAATACTATATCAACGAGCTTTAACTAATGCACAAAAAGCTATTAAAGATGGTTACCCCTTATCACAACATTTAGTAAAATCTATACATCAACAATTACTTTCATTTGGAAGAGGAGCAACCAAAGGACCAGGACAATTTAAGATTGAACAGAATTATTTAGCAGATAAGTTAAAGCAGAAAATTTTATTTATCCCAATAAGCCCCGAAAAACTTAGTGAAGGATTAGAAAAAATGTTTGAATACCTAGAAGAGAGCAAGCACCCATTCCTATTAAAAACGGCACTTATGCATTTAGAATTTGAGGCGTTACATCCTTTTCAAGATGGTAATGGCAGAATTGGAAGAATGTTAATTACGTTATACTTATGGAAAACAGGGGCAATTAGCGAACCTCATTTTTATATTAGTGGATATTTAGAAGAAAATAAAGACTTATATATAGATATAATGAGGAGAGTTTCTGAAAGCAATGAATGGGAAGAGTGGTGCGTGTTTTTCTTAAATGCAATTGAAAATCAAGCAATAAGAAATTTGAAAATAGCAGAGAGTATCAATAAGTTGTATGAAGAAATGAAGGGTATTTTTGCAGAAGCACTTGCTTCAAAGTGGAGTGTAAATGCATTGGATTATATTTTCACAAATCCAATATTTAAAAACAATAAATTCACTAGTAAAAGTGGGATACCCGGACCGTCAGCAGCAAGATTCACAAGGATACTGCAAGAAAAGGGTTTAATAAGAATAATTGGAGAGGCGTCAGGAAGGAAGCCTGCAATATATGCTTTTGAACCACTTTTAAAATTAGTACGAGTATAAATAATAAAAAATATTCATTGCACTCTTAAATTTAAATAAAGAAATTTTAACCCAGATTATGCATTAGGAATCGTAATGAGAGTTGAAAGCTTAATAAAACAGACACTTTTTTGACTGAAGCATAGTAACCACTATGATGAAGGAGAAAAAGTGGCAAAGCGTTCTGTTTTGAAGAGGTTTCAG
>JBEIPP010000196.1:0-5394 GCA_040376995.1 Flavobacteriales bacterium | reverse complement strand
ATAAGTTCAACTTCTATTCCGGTTAATACATGCTGGCCACCACCATGCAGTGTTTCGCCTGTTATTTATAATGTATCATTTACTCCTACTGATAACTTAGTAAGCTTTAGGTTGTTTCAGGGGGGTACTGTTAGTGGTGGACCTCCAAAACCTCCAAGTAATATTAACATTGATAATTTTAAAGTAACAACAACAGTTAGTAGTGGTGCAATTACTTATGTGCCCGATGTAATTAGTAGTACAGATTACTATGCCTTTGGTGCGGAGATGCCAGGACGTACAACGCCTGCTTCAGGCTCTATTGGCCAATATCCATACGGGATGAATGGACAAATAAAAGAGGGCGTTGTATTCGAAGGATTTATGTCTGCTGACTTCTGGGGCTATGATAGTAGGCTTGGTAGACGATGGGAGGTTGATCCTATTTCATATCCATGGCAATCACCTTATGCAACCTTTAATAATAATCCCATTTATTTTGCAGACCCGCTTGGTTTAGAAGGAGAGCCTGCTGTAGGAACAACGCAAAAATGTGAAGATGGAAATACTGAAACCTTTTGTAAAGATGGTAAATGGCATCAAAACAATAATATGAAATCAAGAATTGCGAATTTTACTGTAAATGAAGATTACCCTGATTTAACAAAAGAAATATTATTAGAAAATTATCAATATGCTTTAAGCAAAATTTCTAGTGCAAACACATGGGGTTATAAAAAATCTGCAGAAAATTTACAAAAATATTTAAGTGGACATGGAGGAACAAAAATAGAAGATTTAAGTTATCTTCAATCTTATAGTATGTTTCAAGATGCTGATGAAAGATTAAATGGTTATTTATTTAAACTAGCCCAAGAAGCAGGAATTAAATTAAAACAAGGGGAAACCAAAACATTTAATAATAATGAATATGCAGCTGCTATGAGTCCTATATTACATACTACTGATTTAGATTATTCAAGTGGTGGAAGCTTTATAAAAGCTAATGCTTTTATAACAGTTAGTAAATCGGCAAATAATGAATTAAGTATTTCAATTACCGCTTATAAAACATGGGGGGATACGTATGATTGGCATCCTGGCTTGGGCGTATATTATTACTATGGAGACGACCAAGCGCTCAGTAATTTAAGAGCAGTTGGAGCCAGTAATTTTCAATTAAGAACATATTACTTAACTGTTTTAAAATCAACTTATAAAACAGAGTACCTTGAACACGGCATGCAAATTAAATATCAAACTTATATGCGAGTATTAAATGTACAATCATATAAAAAATCGTTTCATCCAGATATTAACACAGACAATGGTTTTCAGGAATATTAAAATTTTATTTATTTATTTTTTATTTTGTTTTTTTTCATGTAAAAAAAATGAATACATCGAATTTAAAAAGGTAGTAAGGTATCCTAATGAATTAGTTGTAATAGACAAAAAATTGAATACTAATGAAATTAAGATTTTAGAAAAACTATTCATTAAGAATAAGAGGGAATATTATATTAAAGACTCTACTATCTATTTTAAAATGCCCCATGATTATTATGAAGCAGATGAAGTATTTATGTGGGTATATACAGACGAACTAAATACTATTATAAAGGCAGAAAGGAAGCAATGAACAGTTGTTGACAATAGTACTAATGTTTTTACCTCCAGCTCCGCTGCATTTTCAATGCTGCGGTATGAAAAAAGAACCGTAGTAATTAAGTACGATTCTTTTATTTAATCAAATTAGAAATACTCCAGTTCCGCTGCATTTGCAATGCTGCGGTATGATAAAAGAACCGTAGTAATTAAGTACGATTCTTTTATTTAATCAAATTAAAATACTCTTTTTTAAATATATACAATTGATGGCGATATCAATAATCGTTTCAATGGCGTGTCGTTCATATTTATCAAACGTATCATGGCTGCAAAACATGAAATGGTTATACTTAATGAAAAACTTCTTTGCAACGTAACTTCCGCCGCTAGTTGGAGTTTAGCGGAGCGTAACTTCAACTAATAATAAGAAGTTTAGTGATTGCCGTTTGTAACGGCATAAAAAGTAAAAACCGTAGTAGAGTAGCTGCGGTTTTTTTGTTTAGGTTAATTGCTAAATGCAACAATAGCTAATAAATGAATTAATATTGGAATAGCAGGAAATAATACGCAAGACAATTTTGCTACTTGTAAATTATAATGAGTGATTTTAATTTCTTTTTTTGTAGTAGCAGTATTGCAAGCAAACTTAGCGGTTTTTAATAAAAGATAAGAAGCAACAATACAAAAAGCTAATTGAGCCTTCATACCTGTGCTCATAGTAACGATAAAAGATAAAACGAACATATTGTTTTTATTTAATTAAACTTGAAATACTTTCCTTCAAATATTTACGACTAATTGCAATATCAATAACCGTTTCAATGGCTTGTCGTTCGTCTTTATCGAGGGTATCTATTAATCTAATTTTTTCTAAGAGGGGAATATTTACATCCATATCAATGCCACTTTTAAAAAACTCTGTAATACTAACATCAAGAGCAATTGATAATTTTTCTAAAGTAGAAATACTAGGTTCAACTTTACCATTTTCCATACGGCTGTATTGTCCTTGAGGTATACCCATAGCCGCAGCCACTTCTTTTTGTGAAAAGCCTTTTAGTTCCCTTAGTCGTTGAATATTGGCAGTAATTAATTTAACAGTCTTTGTCATTAGGTTAAAAGTATATGTCAAAAGTAAACTAAAGTATTATTTTATGCAATTTGTGTAAATATTATTTGGTTTAAATATATGTTATAGTATATATATGTGAATAATTAAAATATACACTTAAAAGCAAATAATAAATATATCACATGGAAGCCAAAACCACCGAATTATACAAACTCATTACTGATAATAAAGATGCTTTAGTATTTAAAACAGAAGAACTAGGCTTTACAGTATTAGGCGGAATCAATACCAATCATTTAGACAGAATGAGAGTAACCTTAAAAATTGAAGTGATAAACCGCAAGTACCCTGACTTTATGCAGAATGAAGAACTAGCAGGCATAGCCCTAAAAGCCAATATAGATTTATACCATGATGTACAAACAGAAAAATTAATCAGAAGAACGGTAGAGCGTTTAGAAGTTGGCACAAGTCAATTATACAGCGGTATAGCACAATTAGCAGAGCAATTAGAAAAGTATCGTTTGCAATTAATCGAAAAAGAATTAGATACAAAACCAAAACCAAAAAAGCTCACAGAAAAAGAAATAGAAGAAACAACAGCCTTTTTAAAACAAGAAAATCTAAATCAAAGAACAAACGAATTACTGGCCAATCGGGCATAGTAGGCGAAGAATTAAACCGCTTACTTATGTGGTATGTATATACATCAAGAAAATTAAGCAACCATTACACATTATATCCTTTGGTAGCAGTGGAACAGGCAAAAGTCATTTACAAGAAAAAGTAGGAGAGTTAATACCCAATGAAGATAAAATAGAAATTACAGCACTTACACAAAATGCCTTTTACTACTTCGGTACAGATGAACTAGGACACAAACTTATTTTAATAGAAGATTTTGACGGAGCATTAACGGCACTATATCCAATTAGAGAGCTACAATCAAAACAACGCATTAGTAAAACTGTAACGATAAAAGATAATAAAGGCAATACCAAAACAATACATTTAAAAGTACAAGGCCCTGTAACAGTTGCAGGATGCACCACACAAGAAAGTATGTATCAAGATAACGCCAATAGAAGTTTTTTAATATATCTGGACGAGAGCAAAGAACAAGATAAAAAAGTCATGCACTATCAACGCTTATTATCAGCGGGTAAAAACAACTTAGAAGAAGAACATAAAACAAAAGAATTTTTAAAGAATGTACAGCGAGTATTACAAGAAGATATTGAGAAATTTTACCCGACTTTATAAACTAAAAATTAAAATCAGTAAATTTGATTATTCACTTAAATTTTAAAAGATATGTCAACAACACAAGTAAAAAAAGAATTGTCAACGTATTTACCTTTATTATCTAATAGGCAGCAAGAAATTTTATTAGATATGGTAAAAAACATATTGCACATTGATAAAAAAGAAAAGCATATTACCATTGAACAATACAATAAAGAGTTAGATATTGCCAAGAAGCAAATAGATAAGGGCAATTTTTCAACTCATGCAGATGTAGTAAAAGAAAGTAAAAAATGGTTCAAAAGAAAATAAAAACCATCGTATGGTCTAAAAATGCTGAAATACAGTATTATGAAATATTAGACCATTTATTAGAAGAAGCCCCGCAAGCCATTGATAAGGTTGGTAATGCGTTATTAGATGCAATAGATGATTTAGCATTACACTATAATCATTACCCAGCTGATAGATTTAAACGTCATAATGATGGAACATATAAAGCGGCATTAGTTTTTAGTTATCGTATATCTTATCAAATTGGCAACACAACTGTAAATATATTAAGGATACGTCATACAAGTAAAGAACCATTAAATTTTTAAAGCTCCGAAAGGGGCTTTTTTATTGCCCTACCCACGGCACGGCTCTTTTAGTTCCCACGCAGATACAACGCCAACTAAAAATGTGGTGTTGAAAGAACGCTAATTAACATAATGTGGTCTTATAGCATTTCCTAGCTATCCCTTATGCAAGCATCCCGACGCTCCAAAAATGCCATAAGCACATTATATTAAATAGCCAACACCACCAGCAATTAATCAGCAAGCTATCCCTTGTGCAAGCACCCCAACGCATTTACTAATCAATTGCAGCCGTACCATCCCGATAGCTATCGGGACCACGCACGCTAAACGTAATTTAGAACACTTCCGCCCTATCGGTTGAATCCCCCGCTAGTTGGAGTTTAGGCTTTTTCAGCCGTAACTTCAACTAAAATTATTATATGGTATTTGCCAGTTTGTAACTGGCATTTATTATTTTTAAATATGAGTAAATAATTATTCAGGTTTTCTAATAAAGAAAGGTTTTTCAAGTACCCAGCCCAAACCTTTAGTAAGATAATCGAGTACAGGTTTTTGTAGTTCGGGTGTAGCAGAGAAATCAAAAAACATTCCGTATCCTGCCTAAGTGTTATTGTCCCAACGTTCAGCCATATCAATCACAATGGCTTCAAGGGGCGTATCTTTTTGGTAGGTTCTTTCGTTTTCAACTGTACCAAAATGTTCAAAGAAGTTATTGAGGCTGTCCGAACAAAAGTGCCACTAATTGATCGTAAGTCTTGTATTTATGACAATATTTATCGGTTTTAAAAACGGCTAACAGAGGCTATTAAAAGGTGTCGCGGAATTAAATCTATAACCTGACGAATTACAGGTTTATTGTTATTTTTGTTGCGGCAGAAAAGGCTCATACTTTTTTAAAGGTTT
>JBEIPP010000215.1:0-4446 GCA_040376995.1 Flavobacteriales bacterium | reverse complement strand
CTGAAACCTCTTCAAAACAGAACGCTTTGCCACTTTTTCTCCTTCATCATAGTGGTTACTATGCTTCAGTCAAAAAAGTGTCTGTTTTATTAAGCTTTCAACTCTCATTACGATTCCTAATGCATAATCTGGGTTAAATACAAAAACAGAATCGTTCCACGTGGAACCAAAATGCTTTTACATTTTTTGTCAGGAGCCAAACACAAATAAAGAAAACATTTTACTCTCTTTCGCATTTGACAAAGTAATTAAACAAGAAATCATACTGTTTACTAATTTTGTGCATTAGCATACTTCATTATTTTAGAGCTAACTATTCCAGGAAAGAACTTATTGAAGACCGAAATGTACCATAAGAGTAATTGCCATCAAATTGTTCTATTCGCCATTGTAAAATTGGTGGGTCATACTTGGGAAAAGTAATTATCGGCAACAAACTTGTTACATTTGTCCAATCAGGTTCAATCTATTTGGGGAGGAATGATTGCTTACTTAATTACAACCTTTCTATTTTATTAGCGGCATGGTAGTCATCATAAAATAGATTATCTATGAACATAAGCTGAGTTCTATAACGAGGGGAGATCTCAGTTTAAGCAAATAATTTTTGTAGTCTAAAAAGGAAGAAAGTTATATCTCTAACAGCTTTTTGCTTAGCTCTAAACAGCTTTATTTTTGAGTTAAAGGATTCTGCGTTTGCATTCGTATTTCTATCATTGAAGAAATTTAAAATAGTCTCTAAATGAAATTCGATTGATTTGGCGGCTGTATTAAATTCCTTGATATTGCTATTATTATTATCATTAATCCAATCTTTAAATTGCTTTTTAGCATTATCAATGTTGTGATTTTCATAGATATTTCTAAAATGTGTTGCAAGCCCATACGCTGTTTTTAAAAGTGGGTATATAATGAACGAAATATCAGCTCTTTGTTGATGTGAGCTTGTCCAATCTGAATCTCGTTTAAATAGTAAATACCTCCCTCTCGTTAATAATTGTTTTAGCGTGTCGCCATTTGCGAATACTTCGGGACTATATTTTGTGCCATTAGCTCTTACTTTTTTCAATTCTTCGTTTTCATTACCAATTACTTCCCATCTATAATTGATACGCAGATGCTGCAGGGCTTCTAATACCAATTTTACAACATGAAATCTATCAGTTACTAAACTAGCATTTGGAAAACTTATGCGTAATGCAAACTGCATATTACGAGCCATAACAAGAGTTATTTGTTTTACCTCTAATGGTTTAGATAATGGAATCTTTGCAATTACTTCGATAATTTAAGATGCACTGGTACTTGCAACTATAACGATGATGATTTTCTTTTTGCCTTTACGGCTTTGGATGTTACAAACGTATATAATTCCCCATTTGACAAACTGACTTCGTCAATACTTATGTGAGGGCTTATATTTTGAGGATAAATTAATTATTCTTTAGCGTGCTGCTTTTGTTCCCAATTTTGGTAACCACTCATTTTATATTTATATGAACGATATAATTTCTTTTTGGAAACATTGTGATAATAAGCAACTGTACTTATCGCATCTTCTCTATTATCAATGAGGTTGTTTTAAAAAATCAGATAACTCTTTGGTAAATTTAGTACCCTCTGCTATCTATGTAAAATCTCTATGAATGTTTTTTTACTTATTATATGCCGCCAGCGTCTTCTATTAATTTCTAAATAAACAGCTCTGCCTCGTAAAGGGAAATCTTGAATTAGCCTAGCTTTATAAAAACCTTTAGATTCATAGTCCGTCAAATTATACCCATCAGGAATTATATTGTTTTCCTCAAGCGTAATCACATAATAAGATTCTTGTTTAACATTCTCAGGAATAATTTTAACTGCTATGACCTCGAAATGGTCAAGCAAATCTTTAGGTAATATACTTTTTGCAAACTCTTTATAATCCAACTTATTTGGTTTTAGTTAAACCCAGATTATGCATTAGGAATCGTAATGAGAGTTGAAAGCTTTATAAAACAGACACTTTTTTGACTGAAGCATAGTAAACACTATGATGAAGGAGAAAAAGTGGCAAAGCGTTCTGTTTTGAAGAGGTTTCAGCTCGTAATAGATTTTCTAATGCGTAATCTGGGTTAAAAATCCAAAGTTACGATTATCCACACGTTGTGGGATTGCGTCTGGACACACGTTCATCAAATATATCATAGTCCACAACAATTAAAAGTATTCACATCCTTCTAAAAACATCCTTTAGAAATGACAGTAAATTCAATTGTAGAAAGTTTACTAGTTTATACATTCTTGGGTTTAGATATGTAGGCTGGGGCAATCTACACTTTATGTTGAGTCTTGGGAGAATTCTTTTATCACACCAATGTAAAAACACAGCAGTGGATAGGGTAAATTTTCAAAAGAGCAGAAATGCATCGCATGCATCATGTATACGAAAAACACATTAATAACTATGGAGATATTGTTCGGTGGGATTTGTTATTTGGCACATACGTAACCCTAAAAGAGTTTAACGCAGTTAATGCATTAAAATAAATGTAAGGAGGAGATTTTTAAAAAGTGCATCAAGACATCGTCGTTTTTCAGCCGTTGCACTAATTTTTAGAATTGTAATTCGGGCATGTTTTGTGATCTATGCTCCTAATGCAAAGCATTTAAAACGTAAAGTACTCAACGTGGCTTGGCACTTTTTCTTCAGGACAAATTGACGGAATAATGGCATGAGGTTGTAAGCAATTAAAATGCTTCTAAAGCAGCCTCTGTTCCCAAAAAATTATTGGAGCAAAATGTTTCTAAAGCAAAATCGTCTTTTAGTTCTTTTATTCTGTTTTCTGCATCACCTCGTTGCTTGTAAATCTTCAATATTTGCTCAGCAGGTAAATCTAAATTGGTTACGTACACACTATAGCGATAGGTTTGTATTTGCTCGTCGAATAATAGTAATCGACCTGTTGCTTTTTTAGTTTATTAATATTTTTTCTTACCGCCACCATTCGACGTGGTTTTTCCCATTCTGGTGATTGGTAATAAAATTCGCTCATCTCTATTCCGTCTTTGATACTAATCAGTTGGTTAAACGACGAATTTCATTTTTTATGGTCGGATAAAATTTCACAGCAGTTACATAGTTAAGCTTTTTTGTTTCTAATTCGCTTAGAAAATCATGATTATAAACACCGCTATCGCAACGAACAAATCCTACTTTTTTGTTGCTTAATATTTCTAAAGTTTCTACTAAAAAAAAATTTGCACTACTCGTAGCTCCAATATTGCCTTGACGCATCCAAGCATTAGCTATCATACGAACCTCTGGTATAAAAGCTATTTAAAGATGATGGGATTTGCGACCTGGCTTCTTTTGATTATACCCTTTCTTTGCTCCTTGTTGATCTCCATATCGAGTAACAACAGTGCTGTCTAAATCTAAGGTTACATTATCAAATTGTATCTGATTAAAAAACCAATAAAATAAAGGAACAAATGTTTTTGTGTTTCTTTTCCAATCAAATTTATTAAAGAACCTACTATAAATGCTTTGCGACGGGGCTTGTTTCCAGTTGAATATTTGTTTCAAAACATCATCGTAACGCAAATAAGCCGAATGACTAAATCGTCCTGCACTAATCCAAACACTTGTCCAAAAAAATTCTAAAATTTGTGTTGGTTCATATCCGCGATTAGAGCCTTTATCGGATAAGAGAAGTTGACTTAATTCTTCCTTTAACTTGCTGGCATCAAGCAAGTCTTTAATCAACTTCATACTGATCCACGCAGTTACCGAATGATCGCTAAATTCAATCGTATCTATTGCATCCATATTGTGAAAAATTTAATTCGACAAAAGGTCGACATATAATAAGAAATCTGAAAATCACATCACCCTAATGCATAATCTGGGTTTAAGAGCGCCTGTTGTTTTGACAACAAAAAAGCTTAAGATAAAAGACATGCTATAATTTAAAGATGTATACAAAGAAGAAGTTTCACGTGGAACAAATTCTTGGAATGAGTAAACAGGATAATTTTATTAGGAAGCAATACAGACAAAACACTAAATTTTAATAGTTCATATAAATAGAATACAAAAACCTAAGTATACAATAATAAACTAAAAGCTTATGAATGAAGTTTCATCTATAACAAATATTAAAAACTTAATACATTTATAACTCTAAAAAGAGTTGAAGAACAAAAACAAATAGATAATACTGTACTCTATAAATGTTCGGTAAAAAATTTTAATAAACAGGGTAACTATGAATAAGACTAAACCTGTTGGAATGGGCTAAGTAGTTAACATGAATAATAAAAAAACTAAAACAGAAATATCGTATCACACCTAATATCTGGGGATAAACTATATTTGCTAAAAAAAACATGGTTATCGACAATCAATTTTTAGAAAAGATTTTTCCAGTAGAATTAGTTGAGTTTTTTGAGATTTCAAGCTAT
>JBEIPP010000201.1:0-5120 GCA_040376995.1 Flavobacteriales bacterium | reverse complement strand
TGCATAAAAGAAAAAGGCATACCTATTTTAGTAGAAGCGAAAGAAAAAATTGCTATTGACCCAAGAGACGACAAAAACCCAAGCACAAAAATGAAAGTAATTGGGCGATGGAAATAAAAAACAGCAGCTAACAGCGGCTTGGCAAAAGCTGAGCTTCTGTGCTTAATTGAACATTAAGTATTCTAATGAACTTTGTGCAAAAGTTGAATATTCGTAATTCTAAACCCAGCCTTCGCAAAGCCACGGACGTTGTAGGCAATTTTAAACGACCACTCTAAAAATATGGAAATCCTTAAATCTTTTTTTCTATCACAAGGACTTAATGACGATGATGCTCAAAAAGTTTCAAATTGCTTCACCCTAAAACAAATTCAAAAAGGCGGTTTCTTTGTAGAGGAAGGCAAAGCAAGTAAGTATCTTGGGTTTATTAAAAAAGGATTTTTGCAATACTACATAGTTGTAGACGGAGAAGAAAAAACCACTTATTCAGTTGGTGAAAATAGTTTTGTGGCTTCATTGGTAAGTTTTTTAAAACAAGTTCCTGCCCGTGAAAGCATACGAGCTGTTATTGACACAGATGTATGGGTGATTGAAAAAGCTGCATTAATAAAACTACAAGACGAAATACCAGCATTTAAAACCTTTTATATTGGCTTATTAGAGTGGCAGATATGTTGTATTGATGAAAGCCGACTGGATGCTATTGTACTGACTGCAAAAGAACGCTATTTAAAAATGATGGAAAAAGAGCCGTACCTTATTCAGCAAATCCCTTTACAATACCTTGCTTCTATATTAGGTGTAACGCCACGCCATCTAAGCCGTATAAGAAATAATATTCGGTAAATCAATTAATGGACATTT
This sequence comes from Flavobacteriales bacterium, assembly GCA_040376995.1. Classification (GTDB taxonomy): domain Bacteria; phylum Bacteroidota; class Bacteroidia; order B-17B0; family Aurantibacillaceae; genus UBA4416. The sequence continues at coordinate 4,256 of JBEIPP010000201.1, read as the reverse complement.
GTCCTGCTGCAACCTTTTCTAATATTTCATCTTTGCCTTGTTAAAAAAAACAAGTTAAAATGAAACAATTAATTTTTGCAGCACTGTTAATAATTACAGCCAATGCTGCTTTTGCACAAAGCAAATTTCCAAAAAACGAACTAAGTATTAACGGCTTTCGAAATCCATCAATTGGCTTAGAATACCACCATAAGCAGGTATCCGTTCATGCAGGTTATTATGTAACAAACTTTACCCAAAACACAACAACTCAATTTGTAAAGACTGGTGTAACTTATTGGTTTCTTCCCGTAGGCAAAAAAGAAATCCCATCATCTTTTTACGCCGGGGCATCGTATTTGCGTGGACTTAACAGAGATTATGATGGCAAAAATGCGTTTGCTGCTGAAGCAGGTTTTCGTTGGATGATATTGAAAGGCTTAAACTTTCGCATTGGTGCTATTGCACTTGCAGCAAAAGGGGGAAGCTTAAAAATAAACCCAACACCTGGCATTAGCTATTCATTCAAATTTTAAATACTGCCTGATGAAAATCGAAAAAGCTATCGGCATTTTATTCATACTGGGAGCAATCGGCGTATTTATACCTTACACAATTCTCACAATAATTTTTGATTATCCCGATGTATTAAGACAGGAGCCGGTAATAATTTTAAACCAATTTCATGCTGGTGGTTCAGCGTTAATTTTCACATGGCTTGCTTTTGCTTTATTGGGTTTGCCATTATTAATTGCTTATTCACTTTTAGGAAAAAAGTTGGAAATAAAATTTCCGTTCGTTAGGTGGATAACTACAATCGGCATCATATCAGGTATAGTACAAATAATTGGTTTGTTGCGTTGGGTGTTTGTAGTGCCAGTATTAGCAAATGACTATATGAATACAAACGACCCGATGTTTCAAAAAGCAATCATAACGAGTTTTAAGGTTATACACCAGTTTGGTGGAGTACTATTGGGTGAACATCTTGGGCAACTTTTTACTGTTATGTGGACGGTTGCTATATCTTATACCTTACTAAAAGCAACCTTTATCCCTAAATGGCTTGCTTGGGTTGGTTTTGCTTTATCAGTAATATATTTATTTGCACAAGCTGAATTACTGGCAACAGTTATACCGCAATTTCCTGTTTGGGATTTGGCAGGTTTCGTGGGAAGTACACTTTGGTTACTTTGGTTAACTTTAGTTGGTTTCTGTATGATGAAAATTAATTTCAGTACACTAAATAGCAAGAATAATGAACTTTAAATATTTATTACTCCTTTGCACATCCGTAATTTCAGTAGCAAGTAACGCACAAACAAAAGACAGTTTGCTTAGTATTATGTCAAGCCATTTAAAACCTAGTGGTAAAAAACCTGTACACAGTATTCAGTCATATATTTCAAAGGATGGAATGGTATTTAATGAAGCAGTTGGTTATTCTGATGCAAAAAAAGAATTGGCAAGCAAAGACAACCAGTTTAAAATAGCAAGTATCACTAAAACTATGACGGCAGTAGTAATACTTCAAATGCTGGAAGAGGGAAAGTTAAAAATTTCAGACCCAATTGTGAAATATATTGGTGATGTAAAATATGCAAGGGTAAATGAATTACATTACTTTAATGGTAAATCATATGGTAGCTCAATTACAATTAAACAACTATTGCAACATAAAAGTGGATTAGCAGATATTTTTACAGATGCTGCTTTTCGATTCTACCTCAATGAATATTTGAACAAGAAACAACAATGGAATTCGGAAAAGTTAATGAACCGATACTACAAATATAAGCTAAATAAAAAACCACATTTTATACCTGATAGTGGTTATTATTATTCCGATGTAAACTATTTTCTATTAGGATTAATCATTGAAAAAATTTCAGGGCAAACACTGGCACAACAATTTAGAAAAAGAATTTTTGAGCCTTTACAGATGACCAATACTTATTTTGAGTATTATGAACCAGCTACGGGGAATGGTAAAATGGCTCATACCTTTTTAGGGAAACGAAACATAACAAAAACACTTAACACCTCCTACGATTGGGCTGGCGGTGGCGTAGTCTCTACAACTGCCGACCTGGCTACTTTTTTACATGGAATTTTTGAAATGAAGCTTTATACTACAGATGCTACGCTAAGGGAAATGACAATAATGTTGCCGCATACATTAAAATCAGGCAGGGTTAGTTATTATGGGTTGGGGCTATATCAATATAATTTTAATGGTGACACATTTTATGGTCATGGGGGATTTTGGGGTTCGTTAATTGCATATTGTCCCACAAAAAATATTACTTTTTGTGGAAGTATTAATCAGGTAAATCCAACTTTTAAGACTAATCAATTTATTGCAACACTTTTAGAAAAATTTGAGAATTAGCGATGAATATTATAAAGAAAATACAACATAGCTGGTTCAAAATAATGGCCAGTCAACTTAGCCATCCTTCTGGAATATTAGCAAATCTTACAGGCAATAAAATGAATAAAGCTAACGAACAGCTCTATCAACTTACTTTGGATAATTTAAATATAACAGATGGAAATAGTATTCTTGAAATAGGTTTTGGCAATGGAAAGTTTTTTCCAACATTATATTCAAAAGCTAAAGATCTACAAATTACAGGCATTGATATCTCACATGAAATGGTAACACAAGCTGTAAAAAATAATTCAGAACTTTTTGAAAGTGGCAGCATGAAAGTGAAAGTTGGCAGCAGCGAAAATCTACCTTTTGAAGACAACAGCTTTGATAAAATATTTTGTATTAATGTTATTTATTTCTGGGAATTGCCAGAAGTGCATCTAAAAGAAATCTATAGAGTATTAAAATCCGGTGGTAATTTTTATACAGGTTTCAGGCCAGCAGAAATAATGCTGCAATTGCCATTTACAAAATATGGGTTTAACTTATATTCAGAAGAAGATTGGTGTAAATTACTTTTAGATAATAACTTTTATCAAATTTCAACAGTAAAATTGAATGGAGAAATGACAAAACAGTTTGGTACTAAAACAAACCTAGACGGTATTTGCATTGCCGCTAAAAAATAAATTATGAAAATAATTATTGCTCTGTGTGCTTCACTTCTATTAAATGCTTGTGGCAACAAAACATCAAATTCAGAAACCGGAATTACACAAAATGTTTCTGTACTTGTTCAACCAATGCAGACTGATGTGAATTATGCCGCTTCTGACAAAAGCCACTATGTCGTGAGAAATACCAAAACGCATTTAAACAAATTATTACTCTTTATGGGGGGCAGTTACAGTATCCCCACAGATTATAACACAATTTGTGACCATGCTGCTAGTATTGGGTTAGATGTAATTAGCCTCTCTTATCCAAATGATGTGGCGACAGCCCCATTGGGTACAAGTTTAGACCCTAATATTTTTACAAATTATAGAGAGGAACTATGCTTCGGAAATCAGATTAGCAGTGTTGTATCTGTTGACACTTTAAATTGTATTACGACAAGAGCAATCAAACTATTGTTATTTTTAAAATCTACTTATCCAGACCAAAATTGGGGGCAATATCTGACTTCTTCAAACACCCCAGAATGGAATAAAATAATTGTAGCAGGACACTCACAGGGTTCAGGACATGCCTGCTATGTGGGAAAAAAATATTTGGTTGACAGAGTTGTAATGCTGGCAGGACCTAATGACTATAGTACGTATTTCAACAGTCCAGCAAATTGGTTAACACAAAATGGACAAACACCATTAAACAAACAATATTCTTTGCTTCATACACAAGACGAAATTGTACCCTATTTTTATCAAGTTGAGAATGTTAAAGCATTAGGTTTACTTTCTTCAACTCAAGTACCAACATTGGCAGACAATCTAACACCACCATATCTCAATGCTTATGTACTTTCACTAAATATCCCTGCGTTATCATATCATTCAGCGATAGTTGGGAAAAATTCAGTTTTACCAAAGATCTGGACATATTTATTTACAGGAAATTAAAACATTTTTTACACAGTAAAATGATGTAAAAGAAAAACTGCCTACAACTTTGTTATTGCCAAAATGCAGGCTGACGTAATCCGTGTTTCAGCTTTTTGTTCATTGTGCATCTGTATATCTAGCTCGACGTTAAAAATTTAGCTGTAGAATATATCATCATCTTTTTTATCTTTACTCTGCATCAGTTAGCCAGGCGGACGGATTTATATTTCTCGTACTTCGGCAAGCCCTGTACGTTATGCGAGATCTATTCTGGAGATTCTATTTTTAGAATGAAC
>JBEIPP010000098.1:0-11931 GCA_040376995.1 Flavobacteriales bacterium | reverse complement strand
GCTTTGTCCGCGACCAACCGTTTTTCCTTTAAATACATCAAAACGATTAGGAGCTTCTTTTACATTCCATGTATTATTTTTTTCATCAATATCTGCAGTTTCTTTATAAGGATCTAATAAAATAGAAGCAACTTCTTTGTTTTTAGAAAAAGTCTTAACTACATTTTTTTCGTTCTTACGCCATATATATGCATTAACTCTATCAATTTCAGAAGTACCATCTTTAAAGTTCCATTGAATAATTAATGGTGTTACACAACCACCTTTATTAGTGAAATAAATTTCGTAATTATATTTCCCTTTAATACTAGCAAAAGCAGAGTCACTTACCACTTCTAAATTTTCATTACGATTAACCGCTTTTTTTTCCACTTCAGTTTTCACTTCTGGTTTATAATGGAAATAAAAATCACGCAAAGTTGTATCTACGTCTACTAAGAACTTTAATCCTTGCTCTCTGTTTCTGATTTTTGAAACAGGCTCAAATGTATCTTTTGCTCGTGGATAAATTCTCATAGTATCCATTTTAACAGGAACTTCTTTATTATTTACTAAAGTATAAGCTTTCACTGAATCTACTGACACATCCACTGGTTCAATATCATAAAACCAAGCTCTCCAATACCAATCTAAATCCACAGCACTGGCATCTTCCATAGTTCTAAAAAAATCAGCTGGCGTTGGGTGCTTAAATGCCCAACGGGTGCAATATTGTTTAAATGCAAAATCAAATAATTCGCGTCCCATAACTGTTTCGCGTAAAATATTTAAAGCTGTACAAGGTTTCCCATAAGCGTTAGCCCCAAAATTATTGATATTTTCACTATTGGTCATAATTGGCTCTAACTGATCTTTTGGTAAACGCATATAATCCACCATTTTATGTGCAGGTCCGCGATTAGAAGGATAATTATTATCAAACTCTTGCTCTGTTAAAAACTGCACAAAGGTATTTAAACCTTCATCTAACCAGCTCCACTGACGCTCATCGCTATTAATAATCATTGGGAAGAAGTTATGGCCAACTTCATGAATAATAACACCTAACATACCATACTTTGTTCCTTCGGTATACGTTCCATCTTTTTCTGTTCTACCAAAATTAAAACAAATCATAGGATACTCCATACCGTTAGATGCTTCGATACTTTGAGCAACAGGATATGTGTAAGGTATTGTAAATTTTGAATACGTTTTTATGGTATGCGCAACCGTTTTAGTTGAATACTTTCTATATAAACCATGAGCTTCTTTAGCGTAAAAACTCATACACATTACCTTTTTGGAAGCTGAGCCTGTTGTAGCAACTTTAATCGGCATCGCATCCCACATAAATTTACGAGACGAACCCCAAGCAAAATCTCTTACGCTATCCGCTTTAAATACCCATGTTTTTGTATCCGTAGCTTTATTTTTTTCGGCTGCCGTACATTCATCTAATGTTACAATTTCTGTTACGTCACTATAATTTGCATTTGCTTTTGTCCAACGTGCCATTTGATTTGGTGTTAATACTTGAGCGTAGTTTTGACATTCGCCAGTAGAACAAATTATGTGATCTGCAGGAACGGTCATTTTTACAGTATAATTACCAAAAGCTAAAGCAAACTCTCCACGACCTGTAAATTGTTTATTTTGCCAACCTTGAAAATCGCTATATACACACATTCGTGGATACCACTGTGTCATCGTAAACAAATAATTTCCATCTTCTTTAAAAAATTCGTAGCCACCACGACCACCAATTTCCATACGATTACCCATTTTGTATTGCCATTTCACAACAAACTTTACTTTACTATTTGGCATTAATGTGTTAGGTAAATCAATACGCATCATTGTTTGATTAATGGTATATTTTAAAGGTTTGCCTAATTCATCTGTTACCGATAAAATTTGATCTCCTAAGCCTTTTAAACGATCATTTACATCCAAAGCTTTGACTGTATTCAAATCATAAGGTGCACCCATTTTATTGCTATCAAAATAGTTAGCATCGTTTGTTGAGTTATGTTGATTTTCATCTAACTGTAACCACAAATAATCTAATTTATCCGGAGAATAGTTATGGTAGGTAACCACTTCTTTTCCAATTAACATCAGATTTTTTTCATCTAAGGTTGCTTCGATATTGTAATCTGCTTTTTGTTGCCAATACTTCGCGCCTGGTGCACCCGAAGCTGTTCTTTGCTCATTAGGAGTTGGCAAAATAGTTCCTAATTGTTCGAATTTATTCCCATGATTTGATGTAGGATTATTTTGGATATTTTGCGAAAAAACTGAAGAAGCTGCTAAGCTAACAATGGAAGTGAATTTTAAAAATCGAATCATATTATAAAGCAATTAATCGTTGAATAAATAGTAAAGTTGCAACCAATAAAACAAATGTAGAAATAACCAATATCTCCACGGATTTTTTGATTTTTGTAAATCTAGTTAAAAAAACAGAAAATAAAAGCATTGAAATAACGATAATTATCTGGCCTAATTCCAATCCTAAATTGAATGATAATAAAGGCAGTAATATATTTTCTTCCCTACCTAACATTGATTTTAACAAATAGGAAAAGCCCATACCATGAATAAAGCCAAAACCTAATGCAAGCGAATAGTTAAGATTATAATTAATTGCCATTGAGTTGTTACGCTCACCGATTCCGATAGCTATCGGCACGAAGCGTCGATAAAAAACATTAACAATACAAGTACTCATGATTGTTAAAGGAATCAATAATTCAATATAAGCTTGTTTAACTGTCAAAACATCTAATACACTTATAGCTAGAGTTAATGAATGCCCAATTGTAAATGCAGTTACTAACACCAATAATTTCTTCCAGTCTTTAATCGAAAATAAAACACACAAAGCAATCACATATAAGATATGGTCATAGCCATTCCAATCTAAAATATGCTGAAAACCCGTACTAAACCAAATCCAAAAATCGTTCATTTTAAATTGTTATTTTTGCCTGTGTTAAATTTAAAAAATAGAATCTCATTATTTAAAAGTATTACACCTACGGTAAAATACTTGTTTTTAGGGTTAATCCTAATTTCAGGTTCGTCATTCTACAATTTAAAACACCCTTATTACATCAGTGTTATTGACATAAAACATAATTCTGCTCAAAAATCGTTACAAATTAGTACGCGCTTTTTTACAAATGATTTAGAAGATGCTTTAGATAAAGTAAGCCATAAAAAAATAGATGTGTTAAATCCTAAAAACAAAGCAGAAGTAGACTCTATTTTAAATAACTATATCAAGCAACGATTTTCGATTTCAATCAACTCAAAATTACAAACATTACAATTTGTTGGATATGAAAGAGAAGAAGAATCTATTTGGGCGTATTTAGAAATTAAAAAAGTAAACACTCCTAAAACACTTAGCATTAAAACAAAACTACTTTATGATTATCTACCTTCTCAAGTAAACATTATTCATGCAGAGGTAAATGGAATTAAAAAAAGTAGTAAAGTCACAAACCCTGATAGTAAAATAGAATTTAATTTTTAAGAGATTGTCAGTCTTTACCGATAACTATCGGGAGTAGTCGAAGACAAAATCTCTTTTATAAATAGAAATATAAATTGAAGAAAAATCTCATAGTTATTGCTGGACCAACTGCCGTTGGAAAAACAGCCTTGTCGATTGAACTTGCTAAATTTTATAAATGCCCTGTTATTTCAGCTGATTCAAGACAGTTTTATAAAGAAATGAGTATTGGAACAGCTAAGCCTACTCCCGAAGAAATGCAAGATGTTCCTCATTATTTTATTGATAACATTAACATACACGACTCTTATAACGTAGGGCAATTTGAACGAGAGGCTATTGAGTGTATTGAAAATTTGTTTAAAGAAAACGATCAACTCATTTTAGTAGGAGGATCTGGATTATATATCAATGCCATATTAAATGGAGTAGATGAATTTGAAGAGATCCCTTCTCATATCAGAGAACAATTAATTAAGGATTTTGAAGATAAAGGATTAATTTATCTACAAGAACAACTAAAATTAAAAGACGAAGTTTATTATAACCAAGTAGATTTAAATAATCCTCAACGTATGATGCGTGCTTTGGAAGTTTGTATTCATAATAACAAGCCCTACTCTAGTTTCAGAACAAAAGAAAAAAAAACACGCTCCTTTGAAAACATTAATATTTTAATCAATACTGATAGAGAGGCTTTATATAATCGAATTAATAAGCGTGTTGATATCATGATGCAAAATGGTTTGTTGGAAGAAGTAAAATCTCTTTATCCATACAAACATTTAAATGCCCTAAATACGGTTGGCTATAAAGAAATATTTGATTTTATAGACAATAAATGTACTCTAGAAGAAGCTATTAATTTAATTAAACAAAATTCTCGTCGTTATGCTAAACGACAATTAACATGGTTTAATCATCAAGGGGATTTTGAAACTTTTGAACCAACCGATTTAGAAAAATTAAAAGCTTATTTAGATATCGTTACTCAGTACTTATAACCATAATTAACCTTAGCATTACTAAAAAATTATTAACCACATAGAATTATAGACAATTGTATTTAGAAAAGAATAATATAGAAAACATGTTTTCACATACAGTGAGCCATGTTCATAGCAAAGCGTCTTTTGTCAACATTTACAAAAGCATAAACTATGTGCCTATGTGGTTAAATAATTAATCCAAATTTTATGTTCGCCTTTATTAAAGATTATAAAAAATTAAAACCAGCTATTATGAATGTGATTGTTGCTGAATTTTTTATTCAATTAGTAAATGCAACCTTTATGTTAATTCTTCCATTATATATGGACAGAAAAGGTTATTCTGAAGAAGAAATTGCCTTGTTTATTACTTTCCGTTTTTTAGGAGTATTTGCATTAGCCTTACCAATAGGAAATTTAATTAAAGGCCGAGTGATGAAACCATTTTTTTATATCTCTTCTTTATTTGTTCCTCTCTTTGGCTTATGCATTGTGCTTTGTGTGAATCTTCAATTAACTACTCTTATCTACGTTTCACTTTTGTTATGGGGCGCTTCGTTTACTTTCATGCAAATTCCCATCACTCCTTATATTTTAAGAAATGAGCGTAAGGAAGAGCATACCTCGGGCATTGCATTAAGCTATAGCACTTGGAGTTTTGCAGGTATCGCCAGTGGGCTTATTATTTGGATACTTGACACAGTAAATCCAACTTTTTTTAATGAAGAAAAAATATTAATTCTGTTTTCTTTACTTGGCTTTGGTGGACTTTATTTTATGAGCAAAGTTAATTTAAAAGAAGAGATAGACGACCATAAAACCATTATTAAAAAAACTAAAACACATAAAAATGATTGGTTCTTAATTTTCAAAGGATTAGTGCCAACACTTATTATAGCTACTGGCGCAGGATTAACCATTCCTTTTATTAGTTTATTTTTTGACAAAGTACATCACATGGGCAAAGGCGATTTTTCTTTTGTATGTGCTATTGCTGCTGTATTAGTGGTTTGGGGTGCATTAAAGGTACCGCAAATTAAAGCTAATATTGGTTATAAAATTGCTATTCCTACAACACAATCATTAGCTGTAGTATCGTTAGTGGCATTAGCTACTACACAATTTTATAGCCAATATAACATTGCAGTTTATATTGCCATTATTTGTTATTTATTACGTCAACCGTTAATGAATATGGCAGGCCCCATGACATCAGAATTAGTGATGAATTATGTTGGAGAAAAAAACAGAGAAATTACCAGTGCCTTAACGGCTGCCATTTGGAGCGGCAGTTGGGTAATTAGTGGATACATGGTAAAAATTATGTTTAGTAAAGGCTATCCTTATGTCAACATTTTTTTAATCACCGCAGGTCTTTATGCTTTTGGCGTGTTAATGTATTATTTTTTGATTGTTGATTACGGTAAACGAGAAAAAAAAGGATTAATTAAATCTTAGAAAATTAATGTAAACTCAACTATTGAAGATGAGTTCCAATTTTTCATTGTATTTAATGCTTCTTTAATTTTATCAGAACATCCTTCGCAATACTCTCTACTAATTTGTGTAATTGAGGTTACTTTTAACTCTCCTTTTGCATTAACACTACCTATAATTTTATATTTTCCTTTAATAGTAATGGTTGCAGCATGTTCTTTTAAATAATTAAGTACAAAATCTTTAATAGCAACTTCAGCTCCAGTATAATAAGCTACATTCAATTGTTCGTTCCCTAAAGCATAAGCTGGCACAGTAGCTTGATTCGTTTTGGTTATTGAAACACTTTTTTCGGCAGCTACTTTTTCTTTAGAAACTTTTTTAGCCGCCTCATTTTTAGCAACCCTGTAATCTCCATCTGCTTTGTATGTTACACTTCCCTGAGCTATTGCATTAGCATCCGAAACCGGCTTACTTTCTAAATCAGCAGTTTTATCCATTTCAGTTTCTTCGCTATTTACATTTTCTTTTTGTTTATTTTCAGTTTTTTTATCTAAAGCTATGGCTTGACCATTGGATTCATCAACCTTACCTTCTTTTCGACTTTTAAAATTATCTTTTGAAACATCTGCTATTCCAGAGTTAGCCGACGAAATTTGATTTTCTGATAAAGCAACTGATTGTAAAGGCATTTGTTTTATTCCTGGTCTCATTTCAGCATCCTTAACACCAACAACATCTTTCTCTTTTAGATCATTTATTGCTTTTGATTCTCCAGCAACTCTATTTGAGTTTATATCAGTTTCAACTGTTTTTTGTAATTCAATAACAGAAGGCGCAGGTGTTATTTCCTTCGTTTCATTTAAAGCTAAATTAGAATTTGAGTCTTGTACAGTTTGATTAAAAAAGAAAACGGAAACGATAATTATAAGTGCAATAGATGCAGCAGCACTAAACCAAACAATTCTGTTTTTTTGATCACCTTTTTCATTAGTCACTTTTTTAGAAATAGCGGCATTCAATTCCTCTGCTAAAATCTTTGCTTTTTCAGGGCTTGAATGCATCGAAAATCCTTCTAAAGCATCTCTTTCAAAATCATCCATATCATCAAAATTTATTTCAGTATTAGATTTATTATCTAACATTTGAAATAACTCTTCAGAACTTAATGGTTTATTTTTATCTAGGTTGCTCACTGTTTTTTTCTAATTTAATTTTCAAGTTTCTTTTTCCGTTTTGAATAAAACTTTTTACTTCATTTAAGGAATATCCTGTTTCGTTTGCTATTTCGTTATACGACCATTCTTTAAGATAAAATAACTTTATACACTTTCGTTGATCTTCATTTAACTCTTCTATAGCTTGTTCTAGTAAAGAATATTGCACTTCTTTTTCTTCTGCCCTATTGGGATGCGAATTCATTTCTGTTTCCATAAACGAATCTGCATGTACCTGTAAATTAATTTCTTTTTTTAACTTAGACTGCTTAGTTCTAAGAATCATTAAACAATGGTTTTTAGAAAAAGAATACAACCAACTCTTAAAATATTCAATATTAAATTTTAACAAATCCACTAAAAGTTTTTCGAAAATTTGCATGACTGCATCTTTAGCCTCGTCTTCATCTTTTAGATATTTAAATGAAAGACCCAAAACTAGATGAGAATAACGCTTATATAATATACCAACGAACACATTGTTTTTTGTGTGTTTATACTCAGTAATAAGCTCTTTATCAGATAAATAATTATATTTTTCGTTATATATCAATTTCGTATTTAAACATAAATATAAGGTATTTCCAGCAAATGTTCTAAAACAAAAAAATACTTTGATTACTATTTTGTAAATGTTATATTTGTTGGTTTATGAACTATGGCAAACTATTTGTTTAAATATTTCACTAATTGAAAAATATTTTAAAATATAGCTTATTATTGATTTTAGCTTTTTCATGTCTTGGTTTTGGTAAAATGCAAAACTATGATACGAATTCTAAGTTAAAAGCTGCTTTTTTATATAATTTTACTAAGTATTTTGATTGGCCAGATAAAATGAAATCTGGCAACTTTATAATCAATGTTATTGGTAATAATACAGGGATAAATGGAGAGTTAAATAAGATGGCTTCCTCTAAACAAGTTGGAAATCAAAAAATAGAAATTAAATCATCTTCATCGATTGATGGCTCTATTCGTCCACACATTATTTTTATTTTAAATGAATCTTCTGATTTATTAAAAGAAATTTCCAAGAAATATAAAGGGAAAGGCGCACTTATTGTAACAGAAAAGGGGGGGTTAGCGAAGTCAGGTTCTGCAATTAATTTTGTAGCAATAGATAGTAAATTAAAATTTGAGTATAGTAAAACAAATGCACTAAAAGCTGGGCTAAAAACAAGTGATGGATTGAATGGCTTAGCTATTGTGGTTGATTAAATAATTTATTAACTTTGTATAAAGTGTTAACAGTTTCAAAATCATATTCTTACACAAAAAACATCATCTGTTTTTTAATGTTAGTTATTGGGCATAATCAATATGCGCAAAACGACTTGTTATTTGATGCCCAAAAACTTTGTAGTGATAAAAATTACGAACAAGCAATTCCAATGCTTGAGAAAGTAATTGTTCACCCTGAAACAAAAAGAGATCCTGCTTCATGGCACATACGTTCATATGCATATCTTCAAACATACAAACAATCTGGCCCAGCAAACATAGCTAAAATAAACTTATTAGATACCGCAATGTTTTCCGCATTAATTTCTATTTCTTTAGATTCTGCAAAAGGCTATTCTGATAATAACAATGCATTTATTAAAAATGGAGCTGCAACATATTACAAATTAGGAACTATTCTTTTGCAAGATTCTTTAAACACAGGAAAATCAGAGATGTTTTACCAAAAATATAAAAAATATACTGCTATTATAAACCCTACTTTTGATTTTAAACAAAAGGATATTGAATATTATAATACAATGGGAAGCATCTTTGCCGATCAATACATGAAAAATAATTTTGATCAAAAGCATGGAGATATTGCAAAGATGGCTTTATTAAAAGTTTTAGAATTGGATCCAAAAAACATTAGTGCTAATATTAATTTAGGTATTTTATATTACAACCAAGGTGCTACATTAATGCGTATGATGGATTATGATGTAGATTTAGCTCAATTAGACATTATTCAGGAAAATGCTAAAAAATTATTCAAACAATCTTTACCATTTATGATAAAGGTTTATGAATTAGATCCGAAAGCAGAAAAAGCATTAGAAAGTTTGCAAGGTATTTATTCAGCTTTATTAGATGAAGAAAAAGCAAATGAATTCAAACAGAAAAAAGAGGCCTTAAACAAAAAATAATAGGCTTTATATGGCATTTAAATTCACCATCGGTAGAAAAATAGGAACAGGTTTTGGCATTTTGCTATTACTAACTCTTATTGCATTTATTTTCACTATTGTTACAATTACTAGAAGTAAACAACAAACAGATTCTGTTGTAGGACAAGTTACGCCATCTGTATCTGCCTTAAAAGGATACAACTTTATTCTTCAAAAATCACAAACTTTAATTTCGAAATGGAAATTCAATCAATCGCCAAATGATGATCCTTCAAAAACTGAATTAAGAAATTTAATTAGTAAGGATTATCCTCATATTAAATCTAAAATTGATTCGTTATCAAAAGATTGGACAAAAGAGGAAACAGCAAAAGCTAGATCTATCATTCAATTCAGTGATGGTTTATTTAAATTATATCAAGAAGAAATTATGACTCCTTTAAACTCATGGGAGAGTTATCAGGACCCTAACGTAGGATTTTTAGTAACCTTACCATTTGAAGATAGTCAGGAAAAAATTAAAATGTTATACATTCAATTAAATGATCTAATTCAACAAAAAGAAAAAAATGCAGAGAAAACTACTCAACAAATGTTTAACTCTTTTAATTTCTTAGACAAATTTGTAAAATCTTTAGGAATTGGATTATTAATTGGTGGAATTTTAATTGCCATATTTACTACCCGTTCAATCACAAAACCTATACAACAACTTAAAAAAATGTTGTTGTCAATGGGGTTAGGTATTTTACCAAAAGAACGAATTAGTTATAGAACTGATGAAATTGGCGAAATGGGAATTGCCTTAAATAGTTTAGTAGAATCAATGGAAAGCACTACTGAATTTGCCAAACAAACAGGTAGAGGGAATTTTGAAGCATATTATAAACCATTAAGCAAAGATGATAGTTTAGGTCATGCATTATTAAAAATGCGAGATAGCTTATCTGAAAATGAAAAAGTACTCGAACAAAAAGTTATTGAAAGAACTGAACAAGTTGTAAAACAAAAAGAAGAGATTGAGTTAAAAACAAAAGAACTAGAAATTCTTTTCAAACAAGTAACAGATAGTATTCATTATGCTAAACGAATACAAGAAGCAATCTTACCTCCAAGTAACTTAGTAAAGCAAATATTACCAGAATCATTTGTTTTATACAAGCCAAAAGATATCGTAAGTGGAGACTTTTACTGGATTGACCAAAAAAATGAGTGGAACTATTTTGCGGCTGTTGATTGTACTGGTCATGGCGTGCCAGGAGCATTTATGAGTATAGTTGGCTATAACTTGTTAAAAGATATTTTAAAAAACACGGATAGTATTAAACCATCTATCATCATGGATAAAATGAACGATGGTGTAGCGCATACATTACATACAAACACAACATCTGGCAAACAAACCAAAGATGGAATGGACATGACATTATGTGCTCTTAATTATAAAACATTAGAGTTACAGTTTTCAGGAGCATTTAATCCACTTTATATTATTCGTGGAGAAGAATTGATTCAATATAAAGCTGACAAATTCCCTGTTGGAATGTTTATCGGGGAAAAACAAAAATTCACAAACCACTGTATTCAATTACAAAAAGATGATACTATCTATATTTTCTCAGACGGATATGCTGATCAGTTTGGTGGACCAAAAGGAAAAAAATTTATGGTTGGTAATTTCCAACAGCTATTATCTGATGTTAGCAAAATGCCTATTGAAAAACAAAAAACACTTCTTAATCAAACCATCGAAGAATGGAGAGGTAATTTAGAGCAAGTTGATGATATATTGATTATAGGAGTAAAAGTTTAAGCAATAAATCATAAATTTTTCTGATTTTAGCTATAATTACTAAATGGACAATAAAGAAAAACCAAATAAAGAAACTTTAGATCATTGGCATAATGATTCAAATAATTGGAAATTGGGTGTATTTTATTTTAACAAAGATGATAAACGTATTTTCCCTCCAAAGCGTAAAGCCCAATTTGGCTGGACAGTAAACTTTGCCAACCCACTTTCTATTATAGCGATAGTTGTTATTATTTCAGTTGCTATCTTGATTACTAAAATAAGAAAATGAATTTTATCATGATAAATACTAATATTTATCATTGATTTAGCTTAAAAACATATTGATATTTGGGTAACAACTTAAAACAATACCCATATGCAAAAGATATTTGTTACAACAGATTTTTCATCTAGTTCAAAAGCTGCCATTCGTTTCGCAATTCAGTTTGCAAACGAAACATCTTCCGAAATTATTTTTTATAATATCTATGAAGGTGTTAACAATAATAATTGGGATAATAAAAAAAATGCAACTTCTCATAAAAATGAGCACTTAAATAAATTAACTAAGTTTGTAGAGGGAATTTATAAAGAACATTCAATAAAACCCGGGAATTATAAATGTGTAGTTGATATTGGAATTGATACTAAAAATTTAATTTTAAGTTCTGCTAAAAAAAACAAAGTAAATTTTATTTGTATTAGCAATAAAGGCGGTGGTATATTAAAAAAACTATTAGGCTCAACCACGTCTTCACTAATAGAACTTTCTCCTATTCCCGTGGTTGTAGTTCCAAAGAACTATAGACTTAAAAAATAATACCTTTACGTAAATAGAATTTAAAATTACTAAAGC
>JBEIPP010000116.1:0-9663 GCA_040376995.1 Flavobacteriales bacterium | reverse complement strand
GAGTTTGAAATTTTAATGTTTTTATTTACATTTGTGTTCGACCAAAAATTGTCCCGATAACAGAGCATAGATATTTTCTGTGCCTGTTTGAAGGAAAATGATTTTCTTTCTCGGTTGATTTTATTCATAGGAGGCTATTAAAAGGTGGCGCGGAATTAAATCAATAATCTGAAAAATTACAGGTTTATTGTTATTTTTGTTGCTGCAGAAAATGCTCATATTTTTTTAAAGGAGTTTAGAGACCTCAAAGGTTTGAAAATTTTCTGTCACTTCTTAAAATTTAACTTTCGGATAGTTGTGTTTTAGCATTATGGAATTAAAAAAAGAAATAATCGACCGAGTACATCAACTCGAAGAAAAATACAGCCTTATGGGTCAAAGTTTAGACAGTTATCTTGATGGACTTTTGTTGTCAAATTATTTAACCTATTGGGATTATGTTCAGCTTGATACTTTATTAACTCTACAAAATCCTAAAACTGATTTTCCTGATGAGAAAATATTCATCATGTATCATCAAATTACTGAATTGTATTTTAAACTTTCGCTTCATGAGATGGAGCAAATCTCTAATAATGGAAAAAATATTGAATCAAATGGGCATGATCACGGTTGGAATGAAGTCTTAGATGTGAATTATTTTGCAGAACGTATTACACGAATAAATCGTTATTTCGAATCATTAACCAAATCGTTTGAGATTATGGTTGATGGTATGGAAAAAGAACAGTTTTTACGTTATCGTATGGCTTTGCTTCCAGCTAGTGGTTTTCAAAGTGCTCAATATCGTAAAATTGAAATTTGCGCAACCGATTTTTTTAATTTAGTTGATAAAGATGTTCGTTCAAGTTTATTTGATAAAAATCCTAGTATTGAAGAAATGTTTCAAAATATTTATTGGAATAAAGGTGCAACCGAATTATCTTCTGGCAAAAAAACATTAACATTGAATCAGTTTGAGAAAAAATACGGTGCAGAGTTTATTGCTTTAGCTAAAGAATATCAACCTAAAAATATGTGGGCTAAGTATAAATCATTATCGGCTCACGATCAAAAAAATCCAAAACTAATTAATGCTTTAAAAGAACTGGATGTGAATGTAAATATCAATTGGCCATTAATGCATTATAAAAGTGCAGTTAAATATTTACAACAAAATACAGAAGACATTGCGGCTACTGGTGGAACAAATTGGCAAAAATATTTACCCCCGCGTTTTCAAAAACGTATTTTTTATCCTGAACTTTGGAAAGCACAAGAACATGAAGATTGGGGAAAAGGTTGGGTAGAAACCAATCTTTTTAGAATGGGGAAATAATTGCACAATAAAGCTTATTTTTAGGCGTTTATAATCATATTGAAAAAAATAATTACATATTACCTCGTTATTCTTAGTTCTGGCATTTTTGCGCAAATTGGAGGCATGCGAAGCTTTAGTTTTTTAAGCTTACCCGTTCCAGCTCGTTCTAATGCATTAGGTGGAGCTTCTATTGCTATTTGGGATAAGGATGTCAATCTTGGATATAGTAATCCAGCTTTATTAAATCCTAATGCTTCTGATCAATTATCATTAAATTATGTCAACTTTGTTTCGGATGTAAATTATGGTAATTTTTTATACGCCAAACAATTCAAAAAACACGGCACATTTGGAGTTGGTTTGCAGTATTTTAATTATGGTAAGTTTGACGGAAGAGATGAGTATAACATTGAAACAGGAACTTTTAAAGCAGCTGATTATTCCTTAAATCTTTCGTTTGCAAAAACATTAAATAAGGATAGTACATTATCATTAGGAGTAGCTTTAAAAACAATTTATTCTTATTACGATATTTATTATTCGTTGGGTAATGCTATTGATGTTGGATTAACATACCATAATAAAAAGCAATTTACAGTTTCTTTATTAGCTAAAAATTATGGAAAACAATGGATGCCTTACTTTAAGGGGGGGGCAAAAGAAAATATGCCAAGCGATTTACAAATTGGTTTAAGTAAAAAAATCCCAAAAGCTCCTTTTAGAATCATTGTACAATACGACCAATTATTGAAATGGGATTTGACTTATGAAAACCCACAAGATGGTTCAAAAGATATTGATCCATTTACCAATAAACCTATTGTGAAAACTGAAAAACAAAAAAGAAATGAGAGAATAAGTGATTGGTTTGATAAATTAGGAAGACATTTAACTATTGGTACTGAGGTATTAATTGGGAAAAATTTTAGTTTAAGATTAGCTTATAATTTTAAAAAAGGAAAAGAAATGTCATTACCTGATGTAAAGAAAGCAAATGGATTATCAGCAGGTTTTGGATTTAAGGTGTATAAATTTCACTTAGATTACGCTTATTCTAAGTATGCTGCAAACGGTAATTCTCACACAATAGGCATTATGACCAATTTCAACTATTTTAAAAAGTAGTTAATAATTTCAAATTATCTTAAACTCTCATTTTATTGCTGTAAATTCGCGACGTGATAGTTTTATCACCTGCTTCATATAAAATAAGAGTTAATTATGAAAAATTTTAATGTTCGTGTATATGGTATTTTAATACATGAAGATCGACTTTTAGTATCAGATGAACATGTAAAAGGCATGGATATTACCAAATTACCTGGCGGTGGTTTGGAGTTTGGCGAAGGCACTATAGATTGCGTTATCAGAGAGTTTAAGGAAGAGTTAGATTTAGATATTGAAGTAGAAAATCATTATTATACAACAGATTTTTTTGTTAACTCGGCTTTTAGTTTCAATAATCAAGTGATTAGCATTTATTATAAAGTCAAGCCAAAATCTGAGTTTAATCCTTCAAAATTAGCTTGTAAAATTTCTTCAAAACCTTTTGATTTTGAAAAGAAAAAAGATGGTGCTCAAACAATGCGATGGATAGAGCTTAATAAAATATCGGAAAACGATTTTACGTTTATTATTGATAAGAAAATAGGGGAAATGCTTAATAATAATTGGAAACAATTATTTTAAATCTAATTCTAACTCTGGTTCATTTACCACTTCGGTTAAATTAGTAACAGCTTTAATGGTTGGTAATTCTTCAGCTTGTAGTTTCTTTTTTTTCTTTTTTACAACTACAGGAGTTGTTTCTTTTTTTACTTCAGTTATTGATTGAATTTTTTCTTTTGGAGCAGATTCAACAATTTTCACTGATTCTGCTTGTTTTGTTTTGGATGCAGGCATTGCTTTTGTAACTATAGGAATTGTATTTATTGAAGGAGTTGATGCAATAAGTGTTTTTACAGGATTTACTTTTACTTCTGTATGTTTAATAATTTTAGCTGCAGTTGCTTCTGATTTTTTGAAATTTGCTGGATTTGCAACTAGTGGAATTTCTTTATCGATATTTTCTTTTTTCTTAAAATCAACAAAGCTGAATAAAACGGCTGATAGACTACCAATTAAAATAATAAATAAAACAGGTAGAATAATCGAACGACTGAAACTAAAATTGAATTTAGGAATGTAGTTCCCTATTTGAAGCGAAGATGATTTACAATCATTAGATGGTTGCAATGAATCAAATTTATTCCATAAAGCTTCATTGTATTCCAACTCTGCATCCTGCATCAAATTTTTAATTTGACGTTCATCTAATTCGTAACTAAACTGGTTGTTCATCATTACTTAGTTTTAAATTTCGTTCAATTGTTTTTTGTAAATTAAATCTACCCTTTTCTAAATTAGCTTTCATGCTTTGTTCGCTACTATCCAATAATTCAGATGCTTGTGCTAATGAGTAACCATCAATGACATGTAAATTAAATATTAAACGTTGCGAAGGAACTAGACTTTGAATGGATTTTAATAAAACATCATGGTTAACCTTATTTACATCAATAAACTTGCTGTCTAAGAATAAGTCATATGTTTTTTCTTTGTGTTCAACTGCTTTTACTGTACTAGCTACATAATATTCATTCCGGATTCCTTTTATGTATTTCACCACAAAAGAAATAAACTCATTTTTTATGAATTCATCCAGAGTAATAGTATTTTGATATTTGAATTGGTCTAAATTCACGAAAACGCAAGCAAATCCATTTAATAAAACTTCTTCGGCTTGAGTTGAGTTTTTTGAATAACGAGCTGCAATAAAGTTTAATTTACTACAATAGGTTTCAAACAACTGTTTTTTTACAGTTTTGTCGTTTTTAAGGTATGCCGATATAAGTTCAGCTTGAGACATAAATTAAGTTTATGGCAATTTATACACAATTAATGAATAAATGGTTACATTTTATTTAAATAATTTTACTTTATCGTTGTAGTTTACGGGAAATTTCTTTTTCAAATAGAATTTCCCAGCTTTTAATTCCCCTTTTACTTCGATTTTTCCCAAATTGTCCAAATTCAAAAGTCTTAAAGCATCCAAGGGGTTCATGTCGGTTATTTTTGAGTTTAACTTAAAAGTATATACCTTTTCTGCTTTTCCATCTATATGCACTCGTTTATCTAATTTGGCCTTCCCTAATCTAATACCACTAAAAATGACTTCAAATTCTGATGGGTAAATGGAAAACCCTGAATTATTTGGATTATTAATTTTCACGTTGACTTCAGCCTCAATTTTTTCGGTAGTAATTTTATTCATGTAAAAACTATCCACACTGGTTACGGTAATTTCTTTATAGTCTTTACATGATAAAAAGAAAATAAATATAGGTATGATAAAAAGATTAAGTTTCATTTTGTATGTCATAATTCAACTTTAATAATAATTTACAAATAAACTAAAATGCTTTTTATGAATGTAGAATTTATAATATTTTATGCTTTTTAAATTAAGAATTGTTACCTTCGAAAGGTATGCTTCCAATATCTCAAAATAAGTTTATCGTTTATAAGTCTTCTGCTGGAAGTGGAAAAACCTTTACCTTGGTTAAGGAATATTTGAAAATTGCCTTAGTTGATAAGCATAATTTAGCTAAAGCTTACAAAGGAATTTTAGCCATTACGTTTACTAATAAAGCAGCTTCTGAAATGAAGTGGCGTATTATTAAGGCGCTTAAAGAAATTAGTTTAGAAAGTAATGATATGCTTAGTTCTTTAATTGCTGAGGAATTAAGTATATCAAAAGTCGATTTAAAAGAAAGGGCAGAGGTTGTATTAACTGATATTTTACATAATTACTCTGATTTTTCTATTGGTACCATTGATAGTTTTACACATCGGATTATTAGAACCTTTGCTTTGGATTTGAAGTTGCCCATTAATTTTCAAATAGAAACAGATTCGGATGCAGTATTTAAAAAAGTCATTTCTACATTAATTAATAACTTAGGTAAGGATAAATTAATTACCGATTATTTAGTTCAGTTTTCGATAGCACAAATCGAAGACAATAAAAACTGGGATCCTGAGCAAACATTGATTGATTTTATTAAAGAAATTAATAAAGAAGGTGTAGGTGATTTGATTAATCAACTCAATCCATTTGATATTTCGGATTTTGATAGAATTAAAAAACAACTTAAATCTATTACTAAAGAATACGATAGCTTTTTAAAGTCTCAGGGCGAAAAAGCCTTGAAATTAATTAATGATAAACAGTTAACATCAAGCGCTTTTGCGAGTGGTGGTTTTGGAATCTATAATTTTTATGTTAAGCTTGCTAATTTGTCAAAAACATCAGAAAGTGATCTATTTGGTTCCAATGTTACAAAGACGTTGGATAATGATAAATGGTATGGAGGTAAAGCTACGGTAGATGAAAAATCAGCTGTTGATAGTATTAAAACAGAGTTAGAAAAAATCGCGAAAGATGTTTTAGTTTATTTGAGAGAAAACGAACAACGTTACAATGCCTTTAGTTTAATCTATAAAAATATTTATGCGATGGGCTTGGTAAACGAATTAGCCAAGTTAACCAACGAATACAAAAACGATGAAAATATTTTATTTATTTCAGAGTTTAACGAACGAATTTCGGAAGTAGTGAATAACGAACCAACACCTTTTATTTTTGAACGATTAGGAGATAAGTACAAGCATTTTTTATTAGATGAGTTTCAGGATACATCGGCCATGCAATGGCAAAACATGTTACCATTAATTGATAATTCATTAGGTAATGGTAATATGAACTTAATTGTAGGTGATGGCAAACAATCTATTTATCGTTGGCGTAATGCAGATGTGGAGCAGTTTGTGAATTTACCTAATGTAAATGCGCTTAATAAAAATGAGTTATTACAAGAACGAGAAGATTCTTTAATAAGAAATTTTGAAGGCAGAGTACTAGATAAAAATTTCAGAAGCGAAAGTACGATTGTAAAATTCAATAATACCTTATTTGAATATTTATCGGATACAGTTTTAAACGAAGATTTAAAGAAAATATACCATCATCAAAAGCAAGAACATAAAACAGATGAGTTGGGTTATGTGAGTTTAGATTTTCCTGACTTAGGAGAAGATGATACAGATACGGTTAATACAAAGTTCATTTTAAAATACATTCAAAAAGCTATTGAAGATGGTTTTGTATATAGCGATGTGTGCGTGATTATTCGTCAAAACCGCCATGGAAATACGGTGGCTAATTTTTTAATAGAGCAGGGTGTTCCAGTTGTATCAGCTGATTCGTTATTATTAAATAATGCGAAAGAAGTATCAGTTGTATTAGCCTTTTTAAAATATATTTCAAATCAAAAAGATTTTGTATCAGCTTCAGTTGTGGTTAATTATTTATTTGATAAACAACTTTGCAGCGAAGCACAGTGCATTACTTTTTTAAGAGAATTAAATGCCTCTAAAACTAAAACCTTATTTGATATTTTAAATGAATGCAGGTTACGAGTTGATATTTTAAAATTAACGGCTTCTAATTTATTTGACGCCTGTTTAGAAATAGTTCACACGCTAAAATTAAATGAGAGTAATCCGCAATACATTCGTTTTTTCCTAGATGAAGTGTTAGGATTTTTACAAGGTAATACATCTAATATTAGTTTGTTTTTAGAATGGTGGAATCGTAGAGCAGATAAAGCTTCGGTAATTATTCCTGAAGGAATTAATGCAGTAAATATTATGACCATTCATGCCTCTAAAGGTTTGGAATTTCCAGTAGTTATTACGCCATACTTAGCGTGGGAAATTGAAAAAACGCAATCTATTTGGGTAGATATTGATGAAGAAGGAATTGATTTGCCTGTGGCTTTAATTAATACAACTAAAGCTGCTGATGATACCGTTTACAAACCATTAGCCGAAAAAGAAAGACAGCAACAAACTTTGGATAGTTTAAATATGTTGTATGTTGATTTTACAAGAGCGGTTGATAGATTGCATATTATTTCGCCACAACTAAAAAAGAAGAGCACTAAAAATTGTCACATTTGGTTAACGACATTTGCCGAAACGCAAACTCAGTACGATGCTGCTAATTATTTATTAGAATTTGGCACGATGATAAAAAACACCAAAGCGCCTCATAGTAAATTGGGTTTAGAGCAATTGCAAATTAAAGAATTGAGTTTTAATCCAAATCATGATGTGGTTCAAATTAAAGGAGCTTCTTCTTACGGTGCTAATGAGGATGTGACTAAAGCACGTGAATATGGAATTTTAGTACATTATATTTTATCGAAAATAAAAACCAAAGAGGATGTGGATGCTGTGATTGAACAGACCGTTTTATCTGGTGATATTACAGTGGAAGAATCTCAAAAAATGTCTTCGGAAATTAAATCACTTTTATCAATTAATTCTATTTCTTCTTATTTTGAAGAAGGTGTTAATGTAAAAAACGAATTAGAAATTTTAACGGCTACTGGAGATATTTTAAGACCAGACAGAGTAGTGATTTCTGGAAATAACGTAGTGGTAATTGATTATAAAACAGGGAAGAAGAATGCTCAAAAATACCATGCTCAAATGCAAGATTATGAGTATGCCTTGTTAAGTTTAGGTTACTCTTCAGTCAAAAAACTCTTATTATATATACAAGAGCAAGAGGTCGAAACTCTTTAATTCTAATTAAAACACCATTTACCGCCTGATGATGTTATTTTGCCTAATATGTTTAGCTTAAACTATTTTCAAGGAATTATATTTGTGCTGTTGTACATAACATTTTTTAACATTAAACGTTACACAAAAGGTAAAAAAATCGTTTAGGAAACTTGAAAAGGAAAATAAGTTTCCTAAGTTTGCACCCGAATATTTAAAAAAAACTATGAAGAAGATTATTCTATTGTTGCTAATCAGCTCTTTTTATAACATAAAGGCACAAGATAAATTCACAGTTAGTGGCTACGCTAAAGATGCTAAAAATGGCGAGGCATTGATTGGGGTTACTGTTTACAAAAAGAACTCACAAATAGGCACAAGCACAAATGTGTATGGTTTTTATTCGTTAACCTTACCAAAAGGACAGGATACGATTGTTTTTTCGTTGATGGGATATAAAACAGTTTTTATGCCTGTTGATTTATCTTTTAACAAAACATTGAGTTTAGAGATGGCCGAAGAAGGTAAGGAATTAGAAGAGGTAGTTGTTTCTTCTGAAAAAGAAGATAAAAATGTGAAGAGCATGGAAATGAGTGTGGCAAAATTGGATATCAAACAAATTCAAAAAATGCCAGCCTTGTTAGGAGAGGTCGATATCATTAAAAGTATTCAATTATTACCTGGTGTAACAACAGTTGGTGAAGGCGCTAGCGGATTTAATGTGCGAGGTGGTAATATCGATCAAAATTTAGTGTTAATGGATGAGGCTCCAGTTTATAATTCATCTCACTTATTTGGCTTTTTCTCTATTTTTAATCCTGATGCGGTGAAAGACGTGAAATTAATTAAGGGTGGCATCCCTGCGCAATATGGAGGTAGAGCTTCTTCGGTATTGGATATTAGAATGAAAGAAGGAAATAGTAAAAAATTAGAAGTTAATGGAGGATTAGGAACTATTTTTAGTCGTTTATCAATTGAAGCACCTTTGTTAAAAGATAAAGCATCGTTTATTATTGCAGGTAGAAGAAGCTATATTGATATTTTAGCTAAGCCTTTTTTGTCTCAACAACAACCAGATTTAAAAGATGCTAAATTTTATTTTTATGATTTAACTGCTAAATTCAATTGGCGAGTAAACGAAAAGAATACCGTGTTTGCTAGTGGATATTTAGGACGTGATGTATTTGGTGCTGGTTTTAAATTCAATTGGGGAAATACAACAGCCACACTTAGATGGAATCATATTTTTAATAGTAAATTGTTTATGAATCTTACTACATTTTACAGTAACTACAAGTATCAGTTAGGATTTAAAGATGAAGGAAGTAGTCAAAAATTTGATTGGACATCAAACATTATTAACTATAGTTTAAAACCTGATTTTACCTATTATTTAAATAGCAAAAACACCATTAAGTTTGGTGCACAGGGCATTTTATATACGTTTAAACCAGGACAAGCAATCATTACTTCACAAAATGGAAGCGAATCTAATATTAGTTTAGATAATCAGTATGGCGTTGAGTATGCAGGCTATATTGATAATGAACAAAAATTAACTAACCGTTTTACATTACAGTATGGTATCAGATGGTCGTTTTTTAATTACTTAGGTAAAGGAACAAAATATACTTATAGAGATACAATTTCAAACGAAAGTAAACCTTTAGATGGTGAAGAAAAAATTGGTG
>JBEIPP010000190.1:0-5626 GCA_040376995.1 Flavobacteriales bacterium | reverse complement strand
AATTTATCCTCTACTGAACACAACTCTTGATAGCTTGAAATCTCAAAAAACTCAACTAATTCTACTGGAAAAATCTTTTCTAAAAATTGATTGTCGATAACCATGTTTTTTTTAGCAAATATAGTTTATCCCCAGATATTATAGGTGTGATACGAATTTTTAAGTATATTTAAAAAAAAATTACAAAAAATCGTTTAATGGGTTCTGCGATTGTTTCAAATCTCTAAAAATAAATTATTAGAACTTACCTAAAAAATAAAAAATTATGAAAAAAATCAAAAAATTAATAGCCATCACATCATTGGTATGGTTTTGCTTATTATCAACCGGCACAAAAGCCCAATTTGCGGATGAAAATGTATGGTGTACAGATGGGATTGTAAATGCAGTGGCCCAGGATGCTAACTATGTGTATATAGGTGGGTCCTTTGATTATGTGGGGCCTAGCGCTAGCAATTTTGCTAAAATCACCACTAACTCCGTTCAGCCCGATGTGTCCTATCCTGCAGTAAATGGTGAGGTTTCTGGTGTAGTGCCTGACGGTGTTGGTGGATATTACTTGTTTGGTGATTTCACTCAGGTAGGTCCATATGCACGTAACGGCTTGGCACATATTAAAAACGACAAGAGTTTAGACCTAGCATGGAATCCGCCTGCACTATCCAACAGTGTGGCATCCACTAATGTAATTATAAACAGAGTATTGGCAGACCCTAGTGGCATTTATGTTTGTGGTAAATTTACCCATGTAGGTTCTGTGCCCAGAACAAATATTGTCCGTTTACTAACCTCAACAGGCCAGCCTGATGCTTCTTGGAATGCAAATGCCAATGATGCTTTCCCAACATTAACAGCTGGTTGTAATGACATGGTTATTAACGGAAACGATTTTTATGTTACTGGTAATTTTACTGCTATTGGCAGTGGTACTCCCTTGGCCAGGCAATATTTAGCAAAATTGAATAAAACCACCGGGGCTTGTATTGGTGCATTTAATTATACTCTTGGTTTTGTTATGTATAAGATGATATATGACGGTGGATTTATTTATGGAACAAGCGCCTCTGTTTATAAGATGGATGCTACTACCGGTGCTTCTGCCCCAGGCTACATAGTGCCAACTATTTCTGGTGCGAGTATTAATCAAATAAATTCTGATGGTGCAGGTAATTTATATGCAGGTGGCACCTTTACCAGCCTGGGAGGTCAGACAGTAAGTGGAGGAGCAAAGATAAACATGACTACAGGATCAGTTAATCCTTCTTGGAATCCTGCTTTTACCTCCCCTAATGGAATTTTAATTACTAAAATCATCATTCAGGGTGGTTTTGCTTATTTTGGTGGCTCTTTTTCTAATGCGTCAAACAATACCAAAGCCAATAGACTTGTGAGGTTTAACACTACTACCGGGGCTTTAGATGCTACTTGGTTACCCAATCCTAACCATGTTGTTAATGACTTTGCCGTTAACGGCAGCGACATTGCTTTAGGCGGCAAATTTTCTTCTGTTGGTGGTATACAGCGCAAAGGTGTAGCGCGTATTAATAAGGCTACAGGGCAGGCTGATGCAGGTTGGAATGCCAATGCCTCGGTTGTGGGTATGGGTGTTGTGGATGTAAAAAGCATAGCTCTAGATGGTTCTTCTGTTTATATCGCTGGTTCATTTACCATTCCGGCAGGTCCGGGACAATTGGCTAAACTAAACAATACAACAGGTGCTTTTGACCCGGCATTTTCTGCTCCTTCGGTTGTTTCTTCGGTTGATTCTTATAATTACAAGGTTTTAGTTATTGGCAATAGTTTGTATGTTGGTGGACAATTTGGTATGAAAACTAGCCAAACCAGTATCAGAGGTTTAGTAAAGATTGATAAAAATACGGGAGCTACTCAAGCTTTTTCCCATACTGCAACTTCAGCAAATCCAAGCGCAGCGCTTGTAAGATCGTTGGCTTATGATGGCACATGGCTGTATGTGGGTGGAGATCATCTTGATTATGGCGCAGCTAGCAGACGCTGGTTATACCGCATTAGTCCTAATACAGGTGCTGTAGATCCAGCATGGAATACTAATTTGGTTTCGACACTTCCTCCTGGGGGCTTTGGAATTACAGACATTGAAGTAATAGGAAGTGATATTTATGCGTGTGGATATTTTACCAGTATAGGGGGGCAAACACGCCATCAAATAGCAAAACTAAATAATACCAATGGTAATGCTGATGCCACGTTTAATGCTAATTATGCTTTGGGTAGTAATAAATATATTCTTTCCATAGCTGATGGGGGAGGCGGCAATATAATTGTTGGATTACGAGGGACGAGCAATTCAATTGGCGGACAAAATCGCTTAGGTATGGCTAAACTAAACAAAAATACCGGAGTTGCTGACCCTAACTGGGATCCAAATACCCTTTTATTTCTTTCTGACCTAGTGCAACCCTCAACATGTGTAAATGATATGATAGTTAATGGCACCGATATTTATTTAGGAGGTTATTATAATTATGTCAAGAATTTTAATACTAATAACTTTGCCAAGCTCAGCACTGTTTTATTACCTGCCATTCAGGTAAAAGGGAACAATACAGTTATTGCAAACAATGATGTTACACCAACCACAGCAGATTTTACTGATTTTGGCAATGTAGTTCAAAACACGCCCCTATTGCGCACTTTTAAAATTATAAACACGGGAGATGCTCCGCTTATTATAAACAGCATGAGCTTTAGCGGCACAAATTCGGGTGATTTTAGCTTAGCCGGTAGTCCAAGTTTCCCAATTACCATACAGCCACAGTTTGATTATCCGTTTCAGGTGCAGTTTGTACCTAGTGCTTTAGGCTTGCGAAATGCCAATCTCACTATAAATAATAATGACACGCCCAATAATCCATTTATCTTCGCTATTAAAGGCACGGGCATTACAGGCCCAGAGATAAACGTGTTAGGAAATGGCAACACCATTTTGGATGGAGACGCTTACCCAACCAATTCAAATTTTACTGATTTTGGGAATGTACTAGTTGGCAATCCGCTTAACCGTACTTTTGTCCTTCAAAATTTGGGGTCAACAGCACTAACAATAAGTGGCATTAGTTTCTCAGGAGTAAACGCCAGTGAATTTACTTTAGTGAGTCCACCGACTTTCCCTTTAACTATTGCTGGTAGTGCATCACAAAACATAACGGTTCAGTTTTTACCAACCGCATTATTTTTGCGCACAGCAACTATCAATGTTGCCAGTAATGATGGTGATGAGGCAACTTATGATTTTATGATTCAAGGAAACGGCAGCTCGGTGGGCAGCCCTGCCATCAATGTGCAAGGAAATGGAAATAGCATAACTGATGGAAATCCTTTCCCAACAGGCATTAATAATACCGATTTTGGTACAACAGCTTTGGGTACACCTGTAAATAAAACATTTGTAATACAAAATACTGGTACTGCAAATTTATCCCTCACAGGTATAACATTTACAGGAGTTAATGCTGCTGAATTTACTTTAGTAAGTCCTCCAACATTTCCTTTAAGTATAGCCTTGGGTAATAGCTCAACCATTACTGTAAGATTTTTACCGTCTGCTGCTGGCACACGCAACGCCTCCATCAATATTGCAAATAACGATGTTACGGTTCCAGTTTATGATTTTACTTTGGTTGGGAATGCAACTGGTTCTGTAGGAATTAATGAAATTACTTTTGCTAAAGGCATAGTAATATATCCAAACCCTGCCAATGATCAAATTACCATTTCAACCGCTGCACCATTAAATAATGCATCTGTTTCTATTTTTGATTTAACTGGCAAATTGATCTTCAAAAAAAATAACCTAGAAGGGAAAACTCAGGACATAAATATAAGTGCCTTAGATGCTGGTATTTATTTCATTGAAATTAATCAAGGCAATGATATTTTCAGAACCAACGTAATTAAAAAATAAGTTAAGGATAAATTAAAAGTCAAAAAAAGGAGGCTGTCTAAAAAGGATAGCCTCTTTTTTTTTATGCAGCAAATTTTAAATCGTTTTTTGCTAGAAAAACTGGTGGAGTTTATATCTAGTTCTCTGAAAAAAATTACCGCTGAAAAAGTGAAATCAATATGTTCTTTCAAGTATATTTTTGCAGAATTATATTGAACTATTTAATATATACAATTGGTATAACGTACCAATCTTCAATTATCTATTTACAATTAAACCCAGATTACGCATTAGAAAATCTGTTACGAGCTGAAACCTCTTCAAAACAGAACGCTTTGCCACTTTTAAAAGCCGTGAAATATTTTTCAACTACAAAAGCACTTATTGTAAAAGTGGAAAAGAAATAATTACCTTTTAGATAAATTTGAATATGGTTAAAATAAAATAATGACCAGTTGAGTATAGTTGAGAAGTGTGTTTTAAAATGTATACTAATTTTCAACGGCAATCAAACTGCTTTAACAAACAGGTCTAATTTTTAATTGTTTTTACTTTTTTAAATTCAACCGCCTTTTTACTGTTCAATTTTCATTAAAAAAAACACCATATATTTAAGTTCTATGGTCTAGGAAATCAATTGCTTTTATAATAATAGTATTACTCGAAAACAAAATTTGCTTTTATTGTTTTCTTGTCTTTAAAATATTTAATCATTAGTTTTGAATTATGCTAGGAAATAAATTATTACAAGTCTTAAAAGATTTAAATACATCTGAAAGAAAATTGCTTATTTACAAAGCTAAACGTTCTGAAGATAAAAGATTGAAGCAATTTATTAGATTATTAGGTGAGCCTAATCAATCTTCAGCTGAGTTTCAAGAATCTTTAATGATTGTCAAAAATAATATTTCATCAAAAGGGCAGACTGAAAAAATTAAGAATGATCAATTAAGAAGGTTTATTGATTTTTGTATCAAAGAAATTGAAGATTTAAAAATAGAAAACTATTCAAAATCTCACCCAGCTATCCGAAACTATATTTTATCAGATGTTTATAATAAAATTAATACTAGGTATATTTATCAAGATTATCTTCTGAAATTGAATTTTTCTACAAAAAACTCAAACGATTTTTGGATTAAAAATTATTATATCAACAAGATGTCTTCTTTAAAATTATTGAGCCAAACGGATGACGATTTTAAGGAATGGAGAACATTATTAGCCACTCAAATTAAATTAGTTCAGGATTATTATAATGAAGAGATAGCGAATGTATATGCAAAAATTGGCGCTTCGTATGTAGATGATAAAACCACATTGGAGCAATTTGATGCTAAATATTTGAATCAAGACTTTATTTTGAAACATATTGAATTAGCGCAGAGTCATAAAGTGAAAGCAAATTTATTTTTAGCACTTGCTAGATTTAATATTGAAGATGAAATTAAATATCCTTTATATTCTAGCGAAGCTATTAGAATCATAAAAAATATTCATGATGATGAAGCTGACATTATAAGAAGAAGAGTGTTTTTTGCTTCGTTTTTGCATGTATTTCATTTCAATCATCCATATCCAGTTATTAAGAAATTGCTTTTAAAAATTATAGCATTTAATGAAAAAATACAGTTTGAGGAACCGAAAATATTTTTCTATTTGTTTTTATTGCAAATTTTAAAAGACGATACTGAAGGAACTATT
>JBEIPP010000189.1:0-5660 GCA_040376995.1 Flavobacteriales bacterium | reverse complement strand
GGTTTATTGAAACTGTATTCGCTTTGTCCTGAACTATCATAATAACTTACGTTACCAATTTTGTCATTTAAACCGTAATATACAATACTTGCATATGCTTGACGAGTAATTTTTTCTAAATCGCTTAAAGCTCCAGTTGAAATTTTTCCGAAGATAATTTCTTCTGCTGCACGACCACCTAAAGTAGCACACATTTCATCTACAATTTGCTCAGTAGTTGTAATTTGTCTTTCTTCTGGTAAATACCAAGCAGCACCTAAAGAACGTCCGCGAGGTACAATAGTTACTTTAATTAAAGGTGATGCATATTCGCACATCCAACTTACAGTAGCATGTCCAGCCTCATGAAATGCAATCACACGTTTTTCGGCAGGAGTAATGATTTTATTTTTCTTTTCTAAACCTGCTATAATTCTATCTACAGCATCTAAGAAATCTTGCTTAGTCACTTGTTTTTTATTGGCACGTGCAGCAATTAAAGCGGCTTCGTTACAAATATTAGCAATATCAGCACCACTAAATCCTGGTGTTTGTTTTGCTAAAAACTCAATATCAACCGTTGCATCAATTTTAATTTTCTTTAAATGTACTTTGAAAATTTCCTGACGCTCAACAACATCTGGCATATCCACATAAATTTGTCTATCAAAACGTCCAGCACGCATCAAGGCTCTATCTAAAATATCAGCACGATTAGTTGCCGCTAAAATAATAACACCACTATTTGTTCCAAAACCATCCATTTCAGTTAACAACTGATTTAATGTATTTTCACGTTCATCGTTTCCACCAGCAGCAGCGTTTTTACCACGAGCTCTACCTATGGCATCAATCTCATCAATAAAAATAATACAAGGTGCTTTTTCTTTTGCTTGTTTAAATAAATCACGCACACGAGAAGCACCAACACCAACAAACATTTCCACGAAATCAGAACCCGATAATGAGAAGAAAGGAACTTTTGCTTCGCCAGCAACGGCTTTAGCTAATAAAGTTTTACCTGTTCCTGGAGGACCAACTAATAAAGCTCCTTTTGGAATTTTAGCTCCTAAATCGGTATATTTTTTCGGGTTCTTTAAGAAATCAACGATTTCCATAATCTCCACTTTTGCACCATCTAAACCAGCAACATCGTTAAATGTTACGTTTACATTGGAGTCTTTATCAAATAAAACAGCTTTAGATTTTCCGATGTTGAAAATTTGTCCTGCGCCACCGCTTCCACCACCACCCATTCTTCGCATCATCACAATCCAAAGAACAACCATAATGGCAATTGGTAACATCCAACCTAAATGATCGCTCCATTCTGTTCTGTCTTCGCGAGTTGGAGAAACACGGAAATTTAAAGGTATGTTGGCAAGTTCTTGAATTTTACGAACCTGCTCAATAAAATCTTTTTTGTCAGCAATTGATAATTTAAAATGAGGACCAGGAGTGCTCTTTGGATTTGGAAA
Source organism: Flavobacteriales bacterium (assembly GCA_040376995.1). Lineage (GTDB taxonomy): Bacteria > Bacteroidota > Bacteroidia > B-17B0 > Aurantibacillaceae > UBA4416. The sequence continues at coordinate 4,203 of JBEIPP010000189.1, read as the reverse complement.
CAATTGAACTAATTTTCCTGATTTATCTGGTTCGAAATAACGTGGTAATTTTAAACTATCAAGATTAATTGTAATTTCTGCAATTTTCTCGTTAACAATCACAATTTCTCTAACATCGCCTTTGGCTAACATGTTTTGCTCAAAACGAGTTTGATCTACTTCGTAAACTCTTCCTTCAAAGTCTTGTCCAAAAAACACAAAACCTAAAAGACCAACGATAACTAAACCGTAAATCCAATAGAAACTATTTCCACCATTCCCGCCAGAATTATTTGGGGCACCAAAAGGGTTAGAAGGTTTTTTTCCAAAACGATCTTTCATTTTTTCGAACTGCTTTTTTCGTTCTTCTTCTGGTGATTGAATAGGAGTAGGTTCGCTATTTTTATTGCTAGTATTTTCTTGTTCGTCGCTCATAATAAGATTATATAACGTATAGTTTTAATTTTTGTTTTAATCTGCAATGGTTGTTATTTCCCCGTCGGCCCAAAGACCTTCGATATTGTAAAATTCGCGAGTTTCACGCATAAATACATGTGCTACGATATTTACGTAATCAACTAAAATCCATTCAGCATTTTGATGCCCCTCACTATGATAAGGTTTTTCGCCAGTTTTTTTAATAACTGATTCTTCAAGTGTATCGGCAATAGCATTTACGTGAGTTGTACTATCAGCATCACAAATCACAAAGTAATCTGCCACACGATGTTCTAAACCAATTAAATTAATAATGGTAATGTTTTTTGCTTTTTTCTCTTGCATGCCTTCAACAATTGCATCTAACAAACTGGTTGTTTGAGCTTTTGTTGCTGTTTTTTTTGGACGCTTAGCGCCACTCGAAACTTTCTTTTTATTTTCGGTATTAGCAATGCGATTCGCTTCTTTTTGCAACTCTTCTTTTTCAGTTAAAGGTTTTTTAACCACCTTTTTAGCAGCTGCCTTTTTAGGAGCAGATTTTTTAGTTGGAGTTGCTTTTTTAGTCGCTGATTTTTTTACTGGTAATTTTGCCATATTTTTTTGTTGCTAATGCTATTCCGTTTTTTACTTTTGTTTTTGCTATAAGCAACAAATTTAACCTTTTTGCCTAAATGGAAACATTGTTTATTGGAAAGAATTCGCTTTTTTTACACGAGGTAGAAAGTACCAATACTTATGCCATGAACTTGTTAAGGGATGTTAACCCTATTGAAGGTACAATTGTTTACACCGACAATCAAACCCATGGTAAAGGACAAAGAGGCGCGCTATGGACTAGCAAAATAGGGCAAAACATGACAGTTTCCGTTATCTTAAAACCTCAATTTTTAAGTCTCGATAAAACCTTTTATTTAAGTAAAATAAGTGCTTTAGCGGTTTATGACGTATTGACTGATATTTTAGCTAATAGCCAATATGACATTAAAATTAAATGGCCTAATGACATATTGGTTAATCAAAGAAAAATTGCGGGCATTTTAATTGAAAATAACTTTACTACACATTCTATTCAATATTCGGTTATTGGAGTAGGCTTAAACGTTAATCAAGTTGAGTTTGGTGATTTTGAAAGGACTGCTATTTCGTTGAAATTATTAGCAAGTAAAGATGTTGATCGAAAAATGATTTTGGAATTATTCTGTCAAAAACTCGAAAAATGGTATTTGAAATTAAAAGAGCAGAAGTTTGATTTGATTGACGAAACGTATTTGAATAATTTATATGGAATTAATGAAATTTTAGCTTTCGAAAGTCTTGATAAAACAGCATTTCAAGGAAAAATGCTTGGCGTTTCTAAGATGGGAAAATTAGTAGTAGAATTACCTAATCTTGAACGTAAAGAATTTGATATTAAGGAAGTTAAATTTTTGATATGAATTAGTTTTTAATAAAGATTCATAAGTCCTTTCTGTTTTTGCAGAAAGGATTTTTATTTTCGTACAGTATTTATATAAATTACAATGAAGCAATACCACGATTTAATGCGTCATGTTTTAGAACATGGTGTAAAAAAAGAAGACAGAACAGGAACAGGAACAATTAGTGTATTTGGATATCAAATGCGTTATAATTTAGCCGAAGGGTTTCCTTTATTGACAACTAAAAAACTACACACTAAATCCATTATTCATGAATTATTATGGTTTTTAAAAGGAGATACAAATATTAAATATCTAAAGGATAATGGAGTTCGTATTTGGGACGAGTGGGCAGATGCTGACGGAAATTTAGGTCCTGTTTATGGTTATCAATGGCGTAATTGGCCAACACCAGATGGTAAACATGTTGATCAGATATCTCAAGTAATTGATATGATTAAAAATTATCCTGATTCAAGAAGATTAATTGTAAGTGCTTGGAATGTGGCTGATATTAATAATATGAAATTACCGCCATGTCACGCATTTTTTCAATTTTATGTTGCTAACGGCAAATTAAGTTGTCAGTTATATCAGCGAAGTGCCGATATATTTTTAGGAGTGCCTTTTAATATTGCTTCTTACGCTGTGTTGATGATGATGGTAGCGCAAGTTTGCGATTTACAATTAGGTGATTTTGTTCACACATTGGGTGACGCTCATTTATACTCTAATCATATTGAACAAGCTAAATTGCAATTGACTAGAGATTTTAGGCCATTACCAACAATGAAAATAAATCCAAATGTGAAATCTATTTTTGATTTTAAAATTGAAGATTTTACATTAGAAAATTATGATCCGCATCCACATATTAAAGCTGAGGTTGCCGTATAAAAAAGTAGAATAAAATTTCATCAATCATCCAAATACAATTAACTTTACCCAAATTTGAATTATGAGCGATATTAAAACAATATTAGAGAGTGCAAAATCACAAATGGAGAAAACGATTTCTCATTTAGAGTCTGAATTATCAAAAATTCGTGCAGGAAAAGCAAATCCAGCCATGTTGGATAATGTGATGGTAGATTATTATGGTGCTAGAACTCCATTAAGTAACGTAGCAAGTGTTAATACTCAAGATTCTAGAACTATTTTAGTTCAACCTTGGGAAAAAACAATGTTAACACCTATTGAAAAAGCTATTCAAGCAGCTAACTTAGGATTTAACCCTCAAAATGATGGTATTTTGATTCGTATTATTGTTCCACCATTAACAGAAGATCGTCGTAAGGATTTAGTGAAAACTTCTAAAGCTGCAGGCGAAGATGCAAAAGTAGGACTAAGAACTATACGTAAAGAATCTATTGATAAAATCAAAGCCTTACAAAAAGCTGGTTTACCTGAAGATGAAGCAAAAGGTGGAGAAACCAAAATGCAAACTATAATAGATGAATTTGTATCTAAATGTGAAAAACATTTAGAACAAAAAGAAAAAGAAATTTTAACAGTTTAATTAGTTTAAGATTTAAAATAAAAAATCCATGATATTTTGGCATCATGGATTTTTTTTGTTGAATGAAGTTTTAGTGGTTTATAATTTATTCAACACGTTTAATAGTGCAACCTATAGATTTTGTTTCTTGTAATTTTGGTATTTCATTTCTATTTAAAGCATCAATAGCATCTTTTAAATAATGAACTTTTACTAAAGATGGATCTTTTACATTATCATCAATAGCGCCTTTATATATTAATCCTTTAGGGTTAAATAAGAAACATTGTGGAGTACTTTTAGCGCCAAAAGCATCAGCTATTTTTGAATTCACATCTACTACATAAGCGCAAGTGAATTTTTGAGCAAAAGCATATTTTACCATAGAATCAAAGCTGTCTTCATCGGCCCGTTGCGCTTCGTTACTATTAATAATAATACAGCCTATCCCATATTTTAAACATTCATCTGATAATTCTTTAATACGAGATTCACTTAATTTTACGTATGGGCAAGTATTACATGAAAAAATAACTAATAATCCTTTTGATGTTTTTGTGTTATTTAATGACACTTCTTTACCACTTACATCTTTCATTTTTTCATCTGCCATTGGTATTGGAGCAGTTAATCCAAGTTGTGGATCCGAAGCAGTATTAATAAACGACAATAAAAAACCACAAGCCACTAATAGTACAAAAAATATAAAGCCCTTCTTCATTATAATTGAAATTTGAGCTAAATTATACTAAATCCGTATAACTGGTTTTTTTTTAATCTATCAAATTGATTTATTAGTCTAAAAAATGATGCGTTTTATAACTTATTAGTTTAGATAATAGTTTTTAGAGAAGTATAAAATGTTTAAGT
>JBEIPP010000136.1:0-8348 GCA_040376995.1 Flavobacteriales bacterium | reverse complement strand
ATCATTGATATATAGCTCGCCATCTTTAATTTCTAATTTATCACCAGCAATACCAACACAACGTTTTACGTAATGCTCTCTTTTATCTACTGGTCGCCCAGTAATTGCTCCAAATGGCTTTTCTTTACTATTAACATAATTCCAAGCTTGTTCTTTATAATATGAATCAGATTTTTTTCCACCTTCTTCTTGTTTTATACTAGTTGCAATTTCTCTCACTAATTGGTAATAACTCATGTTTTGCATACCTAAAGCAACGGTGTCGCCATCAGGATAATTGAATACAACAATCTCCCCGTTTTTTGGTTTCGAATAACCAGGTAAACGGAAGTATGGAATTTTAATCCACTCTAAATAAGATTTTGTGCTTTCTGTAAATGGAAGTGTGTGATGTGCAAATGGAAATGCTATTGGCGTTTGTGGAACTTTAGCGCCATAACATACTTTATTTACAAATAAAAAGTCTCCTACCATTAATGATTTTTCTAATGAAGAAGTTGGAATAGTAAATGCTTCGAAAAAAAATCCACGAATGATTGACGCAGCTACTACTGCAAAAATAATTGGGTCGGCCCAGTTTTTAATAAATGAAGATTCTGATTTGATATCTGTGGTTCCAAAATATTTAATGTCTTTATTAAACCCTAAATACGCAAAATAAATGTAAGGCATTAATGAAGCATAAATCAAATCATTGTTCATGCGTTTTTTAAATGCACGAGCTAAATGAAATCCATATACACCATACATAATTAAATTTACTCCCGGAACAATCATAATTAATCCCCACCATTTTGGACGATTTATAATAGTTCCCACTAGCCAAAAGTTATATACGGGGATTAATGCTTTCCACGCTGGTAAGCCTGCTTTTTCAAATATTTTATATAAGCCTACAAATGAAATTAAAACGAGTATTAGAAAGATAATGTTGCCCATGTTTATGTTTGATGTTTTTGTTTGAACCATATAAGTCATAAAAGGACATATAAGGCGATTTTATTTGTTATTTATTTATTTATTTATTTATATTTTGTTTCTAGTTTTAAAACATTGTTGTCACTTCGAGCGATTCCTATAGTTATCGGAACGAGAACAGCTAGGTTTTAAATTAAATCGTTCATTGTAAATATACCTTTTTTACCTTTAATATATTCGGCGGCAATAACTGCGCCCAAAGCAAATCCTTTGCGATTGTGTGCTTTATGCATAATTTCTATATCATCAACGGCTGACGTGTATTTAATAATATGTGTTCCTGGTACTTCGCCTTCTCTTACGTCTTTTATAAATAATGTTTCAGGGTTATTATTAGTAATACTCCATTGTTTTTTACGTTCAATTTTATCAAGCACTTGATTGGCCAATGAAATAGCAGTTCCGCTTGGTTTATCTAATTTATGAATGTGATGAATTTCTTCCATCTCAACGTTATATGAATCGTATTTATTCATTAACTCAGCTAGGTATGAATTGACTTTGAAAAATAAATTTACTCCCAGGCTAAAGTTAGTAGCATGAAATAATGCACCGTTTTTTCGTAGGCATTCGTTTTCAATTTCTTTAAATGAATCATACCAACCAGTTGTCCCCACTACAATAGGAACTTGAGTTTCAAAACATTTTTTGATGTTTGCAATAACAGTATGCGGCGTACTAAATTCAATTGCTACGTCTGCTTTTTGTAACCCGATAGCTATCGGGTCTTCATGAAATTGAGATGCGTTACTTTCGTCAACTTTTAAAATAATGGTATGACCACGTTGTAAAGCGATAGTTTCTATCTCTTTACCCATTTTGCCGTATCCTAATAATGCAATATTCATAATCTGTTTTATGTCTCGCAGTACCGATAGTTATCGCAGATGTCACAGATAAATTTTCTGTGTTAATCTGCGAAATTAGCGGGAGACTTACTTAAATTTTAATTTTAAAGTTAATCCTGCTTGTAATTTATTATTGTAATCAAAGTTTGAATAAGGATTTACTTGTAAGCTTAAATCATCACTTACATCAAATGTTTTTAAATGAGCATCTACATTTGCATCAATAATATTGATTAAATAAACTAAAGCGCCAGCAATAATAGCATAATCTCTATATTTTCTATAATCTCTTTTTTGAGTAACTAATTGATCATTATTATATAATGTTTCATTTATTGTATTAGAATCGCTATCATTTGCGAATTTTAAATTATCGCTATAATATTTGTATTTAATTTGATTGGTAACTCCCCAGTATCCCAAGCCGCCAAGCGCAACATAAATAACAGGAGCTTTCCAATATTTACGATTATAAATTTGTCCTAACGCTGGCAGGCATGCACTCATAATAGTTGCTTTACGTGCACTTGAATAAATTGCTTTTTTAACAGCGCGTTTACTTTTAGTAGAATCTGTTTTAATTTCATTTTTTAAGGAATCATTATTTTGAGCACGAGCAGGTGCACAAACTAAAATAAAGAATAATGATATGTATAATAATGAAACTTTCACCTAATCAAAAATAATCACAAGAAACTATTGAGTAAATTTCTTGTGATTAATGGTTAGTTAATTTATGTCAAAAAAAGATAGAATATGTTCTAATTCGGTATCATTACTAAAGGTTAAAGTAATAGCGCCTGTGCCTTTTGGACTGCGTTTAAAGTCGAATGATTTACTGAAAATTTTCTCTAATTTTTTGGCGATTTGTTTATCCTCAATAGTTAAAGGTTTTTCTATACGAGTGGTTTTTGGTTTAAAAGCTAATTTTTCACCACGTGCTAATTCTTCAACCTGACGTACAGATAATTCATTTTCAACAGCCATAGCAAAAATAGCTAATTGCTTATCTTCATTTTCTATACTTAACAAAGCGCGCGCATGACCCATCGAAATTTCTTTATCGCGCACGGCTTTTTGAATCACCGCTGGCAACTTTAATAAACGTAAAAAATTAGTTACCGTGCTACGTTGTTTATTTACTTTTTCGCTTAATTGTTCTTGGGTGATGTTACATTCGTCAATTAATCGTTTATAGCTCAATGAAATTTCGATTGGATCCAAATCTTCACGCTGAATGTTCTCGATTAAGCCCATTTCAAGCATAGCTTGATCGTTGGCTATTCTAATATATGCTGGTATTTCAGTTAATTCAGCCAATTGAGAAGCTCTAAAGCGTCGTTCTCCAGAAATTAACTGATATTTATCGTAACCCAGTTTGCGAACTGTAATAGGTTGTATAATACCGTGTTGTTTAATTGAATTTGATAATTCTTCAAGTGCTGCTTCTTCAAAATTAGTACGAGGTTGAAACGGATTGGCTTCAATATCCTTTATTTTAATAATGGCAATTGATCCAACAACAGGTGTTGATTCGCCATTTTGTTTAGTTGTAATATCTGTTTTAGCATTTTCTAGCAATGCACTTAATCCTCTTCCTAATGCTGGTTTTTTATTTGTACTCATCTTGTCTTTTTATATTATAAATATGTAACTGCGATTTTTTTACGAATGTTAGAATCTATGATTGCAGTGATTGAATTATAGATTCGTTTATTATTATAAATTCTTTGTCATTATTATTCTTCGTTAAACTCTGATTCTTCTTGAGTAAAACTAATTGTCCTGTCTTCATCACTTATTTTAGTTAAACCATTGCGTTGTAATATTTCGCGCGCTAGGTTTAAGTAATTTAATGATCCTTTTCCAACAGCATCATGCATAATAATTGTTTTGCCATGACTTGGAGCTTCGGCTAGTTTAATGTTACGTTGCACTATCGTATTGAAAACCATATTTTGAAAATGCATTTTCACCTCTTCTACTACCTGGTTAGCTAATTTTAAACGAGGGTCGTGCATGGTTAATAAAACACCTTCAATATCCAACTCTGTATTGATATGAGCTTGAACTAATTTTATAGTTTGTAGTAACTTACCCATTCCTTCTAAAGCAAAATATTCGCATTGAACAGGAATAATAACGCTATCAGATGCTGCTAATGAATTTATAACAGTTAATCCTAATGACGGACAACAATCGATGATGATGAAATCATAATCATTTTTAATTTTTTCTAAAGCTGCTTTCATCATATAATCTCTGTTTGGAAGATTTACAATTTCAAGCTCAATAGCTACTAAGTCAGTATTTGTAGGTAATAAATATAAATTTGGAGTATCTGTTTCTAAGATAACTTCTTTTGGATGTTTATTATCAATGATACATTCATATAACCCCGATTTTACACTCTTAGGCTCAATTCCAACTCCAGATGTAGCATTGGCTTGAGGGTCAGCGTCTACTAATAAGGTTTTATACTCTAAAACGGCTAAAGAAGCTGCTAAATTAATGGCAGACGTTGTTTTTCCAACTCCACCTTTTTGATTTGCTATTGCTATTATTTTTCCCATATCGTTATTTGCTAATCGTTTCTCCTATTTCTAAAAGGGTTAATTTGTTTCCTTGTGCACTAAATTTATGTTTAGCTTCTTCTTGATTAATTTTTATAAAACCAAATGTATCGTAATGCATTCCTATCACATCCGTGCAATTAATAAAATCTTTACAACAGATAATAGCATTGTCAACTCCCATTGTAAAATTATCGCCAATTGGTAAAAATGCAAAATCAATTTTGCGATAGTTGCCAATTAATTTCATATCATAGGTTAAAGCTGTATCTCCAGCATAGTAAAAGTTTTTATCCGAACTCTCAATCACAAATCCCATTGGATTTCCTCCATAAGATCCATCCGGCATGCTGCTACTATGTTCAGCTTTCACGCATTTAATGGAGCCAAATTCAAATGTTTTCTTTCCGCCAGTATTCATAGGATGAATGTTTTCAACTCCCTTGTTTTTTAACCAAACATATATCTCCCAATTACAAATCACCAGTGCATTCGTTCTTTTGGCTATAGAAATGGCATCTGCAACGTGATCTTCATGTCCGTGAGAAATTAATATATAATCTGCTTTTACTGATGTAACGTCAATGTTTTTGGCTAACTCATTTGGAGTAATAAATGGGTCAAATAATAAATTCTTTCCGTTAACTTTTACACTAAAACAAGAATGACCGTAATATGTTATATTCATTAATAAAAATTCAAAAAAAAAATAATACTTATTGTACCCGTAAATTTAAACTATTTAGGGCTTTTATCTGTTTTTAGTTTTTAACAGTAAAATTCATAACTTCGCCAAAATGTTAATAATATAATGCATTCAATTACAATCATATCGGCAACTAACAGAGTTGATAGTAACACTGAAAAAGTAGCCAATTACTACAAATCAGCCTTAAACAGTAAAGGTGTTGATGTTGAGCTATTTAGCTTAAAAGATTTACCCGAGTCAGTTTTACATACAGATTTATATGGAAAACGTTCTGAAAATTTTCAAAGTATTATTAATACTTATGTTGACAAACAAACTAAATTTATCTTCGTATCTCCTGAGTATAATGGCAGTTTTGCAGGTATTTTAAAGGTGTTTTTAGACGCTGTTCCTCCACGTACTTGGATGGATAATAAGGCTTGTTTGGTAGGAATAGCAACCGGAAGAGCAGGTAATTTAAGAGGTATGGAGCATTTAACCAATATTTTAAACTACCTAAAAATAAACGTTTACCATAATAAGCTTCCTATTAGCCGCGTTGATACATTAATGGATGCGCAAGGAAACTTGACAGATGCCGACACTAAAAAAGTGATTGATTTACAGTTAGATGGCTTTTTGAAATTTTAGTTGATGCTTAAGTTTTTAATAATAATTGATTCTTACGTCTATTTATTGATTCCTATCATTTGGTTTTCAATAGTTATTATTAATACGCAAATTTATTGGTATTATAATAATGAAGCGATAACAAGATCGAATTTCCTTCCACAATAGGAAGGTAACATATTAGTTTTTTTACTTTCAGATGGTCATTAGATTATGACGAACCGAATAAAATATTGAAACTTAAAAAGGCGATAAATTATTTAAGTAATTATTTTTTAATTCAGTTTTTCCATATGGTATTATTTGAAACATAATAATCCTTATAATTTGAGGGCTGGGTATTGATTTTTCTTCTACTTTTTTTTCAAAATGCTATAATTCGTAGCACTAGTTTATTCTTAAATTATTTAATCTTGCAATGTATTTTGTAGAGAGTTTAATTTATGAGTAAACAAGAAAATTTAGTAGTTGTCCCAGACGAATTAGTAATGTCCCGATAGCTATCGGGAAAGATATATCTTATTCGAAATCAAAAAGTAATGTTAGATAGGTCCCGATAACTATCGGGATAGCGGAACTTTATCTTGTTACAACAGGTAACTTAAATAAATCTGTTAATAGAAATGTTAAGAGATTCCCCGATGATTTTATGTTCCAACTAACAGAAATTGAGCTTAAAAACTTGATGTTCCAAAATGGAATATCAAGTTGGGGCGGAAAAAGAAAATTACCTTATGTGTTTACAGAACAAGGTGAAGCTATGCTATCAGCAATATTGAATAGCGATAGGGCTATTGCAGTTAATATTCAAATTATGAGAATTTTTACAAAAATTCGTCAAATGTTAGTTGATAATACTGATTTGCGGTTAGATATTGAAAAAATAAAAAACAAACTCGATAATCAGGATAAAAATATGGAGATTGTTTTTTTAGATACTTGGATGAGTTATTGGAAAAGAAAGAAAATCCTATTGAGAGAAATAAAATAGACTATAAGATTTAAAAAATCAGAAAGACCTTTCAGGTTTCAAAAAACTGAAGGTCTGCGTAGAACTATTTTTTCAATAACTCATAGCCTTCATCAATCAATAAATGTTTACTTTTGCTTGCTGCAACAGCTAATTCATCGCAACGGTTATTTTCTTTATTAGAAGCATGACCTTTTACCCAAACATATTTTACTTGGTGTTTTTTATTTATTTCTAAAAAACGTTTCCATAAATCAGGATTGGCTTTATCTTTAAATCCTTTTTTTACCCAACCATATACCCAACCTAAATTAATTGAATCAACAACATATTTTGAATCTGAATAAACTACAACATTTGAGTTTTCTTTTTTTAACGTTTCAAGGGCTACAATAATAGCAATCAACTCCATGCGGTTGTTAGTGGTTAACTTAAATCCGTAAGCTAATTCTTTTCGTTGCTCTTTATATTTCATAACGATGCCAAGTCCACCAGGACCTGGATTTCCGCTGCAAGCCCCGTCCGTATATATTTCTATGACATCGTTATTTATCATTGCGGTAAATATAGTTTTTTTGCTGTAAAATATGATATTTCTCACGCTTCATTTGCGAAAAATAGTTTTGAAATTGCATGCTTAAATCCCCTAATTTTTAATATATTTAAAATCTATATAAAATCAAGATATGGCAAAGAAAGCAGTCAAAAAAGAGAAAAGTATTTTCACACAAAATTCTTTAACGTTTTTAAAAGATTATTTAAACAATCCTTCACCAACCGGTTTTGAAAGTGCAGGACAAAAAATGTGGTTAAACTATATTGCACAATATATAGATGAGCATTATGTTGATACATATGGAACAGTTGTTGGTATCGTCAATCCTGAAGCACCTTATAAAGTGGTAATTGAAGCGCATGCTGATGAAATTTCTTGGTTTGTACATTACATAACAAAAGATGGATTTATTTATCTGCGTCGTAATGGAGGAAGCGATCATCAAATTGCGCCTTCAAAACGAGTAAATATTTTTACAGATAAAGGTATTGTAAAAGGTGTTTTTGGTTGGCCAGCAATTCATGTGCGTGATGCCGCTAAAGAAGAAACACCTACTTTAAAAAATATTTTCTTAGACTTAGGCTGCAAAAGTGATAAAGAAGTAGAAGAACTTGGTGTGCATGTTGGTTGTGTGGTAACTTACGAAGATGAGTTTATGGTTTTAAATGACCGTTACTTTGTAGGTAGAGCGTTAGATAATAGAATAGGTGGTTTTATGATTGCCGAAGTTGCACGTTTATTAAAAGAGAGCAAAACTAAATTACCATTTGGATTATATATAGTAAACGCCGTACAAGAAGAAGTTGGTTTAAATGGAGCAACGATGATTGCTCATAAAATAAAACCTAATGCCGCTATTATTACAGATGTTTGCCATGATACGCAAACACCAATGATGAATAAAATTGTGAGTGGGGATTTAGCTTGTGGTAAAGGGCCAGTATTATCATACGGACCAGCTGTACAAAATAATTTATTGAAATTAATTATTGATGCAGCAACTAAAAACAAAATTGATTTTCAGCGCCAAGCAGCTAGCAGAGTAACAGGAACGGACACAGATGCATTTGCTTATAGTAACGATGGAGTTGCTTCTGCTTTAATT
>JBEIPP010000245.1:0-3533 GCA_040376995.1 Flavobacteriales bacterium | reverse complement strand
CGTTGGTGTGTGCGCAGTGGTGGCTTATCGAAGCCGCGTCCTGTCCACGGGCACAAAACTTTAGAAAATAAATATACTTCAAATTAACTCGTCACGCCACCATTGCGCAAACATACTGTTGGCACCTGTGCGCAAGACTCTACTTCGTTTCTATTAGTCTTTCAATATTTTTATTGAGTCGTTTCAACTCAAGTAGTATTGAGTCCTGTTTGGATTGAACTCCTAAAAAACTCTCAACCAGGTTTATTCCTGTCCCCAAACCCTTAGTGTCATTCTCTTCTAACTGTCCAGCGATTTGTTGTCCTTTTGTTAAAAATTCATCACCTGTCCCACTTTTTATTTCAATAGATGTCGACCCTAAAAAATCCTTAACTAATATGAATTTGGTGTCCACGGAAAGTTGGTCCACTTTGTCAAAAATAACGGTTGCTAAAATTTCTTTTTTCTGTCCAAGCTTAACTGATTCAATATGTCCAACTTCAAGTCCGTTTAATGTTACTCGTGAATATGTCGTTAAGCCGTCAGCCTGCGGAAAAGCAACTGTCAACTCGTAATTGTCGGAGGTGCAATTTGTCAACAGAAATAGTGTTAGCAGAATTGTTAGTCGATACTTTGTCATGGGTCTAATCTTTTTTGCGCATTGGTGCCAACGGTCTGTGTATGCGCTGTGGCTTTTCTATCCTATAAAGTTAAAACTATTTTAGAAGCCATAGCGCATACATGTTGTTAGCGGGCGTTCTTTATCCCAATATTTTTGTGAAGTCGAATATCTTTCCACTGAATTCATTGTACTTGCTAAGTATATTTAGCTTATCCTTTATCTCATTCGACATTCTTTTATTTTCCTCGTCCACTTTTTTGTTCAATTCATCATCTCTGTCGAGGTACGGACATTCTCCATTCAATTTTTTGGGTGTTTTATAATTTAAGTTACTCACATAGTCATCAATGTCCCCATATGCAGAAATTAATTCACCAGCTATATTTAGTCTTGTGATTTCTTGTTTAGCTATCACGTGTGAAACATTCGTGTTTCTTAGACTTTTATAAATCTCATCATTCTCCCAACGGTCGTAGACCCAATAGCCAACATCTGATTTTGAAAACCCATCATTTGACCGACAGCCAAGAGTCGCCAATTTTGTTCCTAATTTGTCAGTTAGTTCCAGATTAAAACTTATGGCTTCAATTTTCTTATTTGTTTTATTGGTCATTTGAATTGCCACTTGTACCACGTCTCTATAGTCAATCTCGGTCTCACGAATTGAGATTATCTTGATGTCGACCATTTTGTTAAGAGAATCCTTGATAACAGATGCTCTTTTTTCTTTCTCATCAATTTCCTTTTGTTTTTTACTGCAAAAGTCGTCTATCTGCTTATTTACATCTTCAAGTCTTTTACTGAATTTATCTTGAATTGCGGTTAGCGTATCGATTTCTGTCAGCAAGATTTTATATGTCACTTTGTTCTCCAAGAAGTACTTAAATAGATTGTCTGCGTTTTCTTTAAAATTCTCATCATTGATTACATATTTTTCTATGATTTCGCTTTCTAAGTCTTTTAGTCGTGCCTTAATATAATCTTCTCGTCCTTTTGATAATGAAACTAAGTTGTCGAGTATGTTAATCTTTGCACTGTCCAAGTTCTTGTCCTCTTTTATTTTTAATACAGAGGATTCAATGTTTTCTCTAGTGATTATTTGGTTCTTTGTCGTGTCACAAGATGCAAATGTGAAAACTGTCAGAATGAATGGAAGAATCTTTTTCATATGTCAATTTACTTTATTTTTAAAGGAATGCCCGCTAACGATTTGTGTTTATGACGGCTTGGGCTTTTGAAACGCGTCATTCTCAACCGTTACGAAACGAAATTAATAAAACTAAACTTTATAGCAACACGTCAACCCCAAGCTGGCATAAACACGCTGTTGTAGGTAGGGCGGTTTCGTCAGACCGTTATATAATATTGAGTCTAAGTCGTTACGTTAAAGTCCTATTTGTCACACGACTCAAAGTCGACCGTTTACTTCAAGGTCAGTACGGAACTGTCCAACGAAACAGCTCTTAAACGATATTGTCTGCGTACGAGAAATGTCCTACGTTAATGAAATTCTCCGCGTTCTGAAATTGTCCGCCTTTAATTACTGTTTGTAATTGTTCTGGTTTTCTTAATTTTTTTCAGATTTCCATTACGGTGAATCTCTCTTCGCATAAGATTTCCCTTAGCATCAAAATAGTCTAACCTTCCACTGGGTTGTCCTTTTTGGAATTTACCCTTTGTCCGAACATTTCCATTTGAATCTATCTCGGTTAACTCACCCTCACAAAGAGTTGTGCAGTCAAAATGGTAAACTGTTTTTCGTGGGGGTAATGGATGTAAAGTCCCTTCCCAACCACTACTAATTTTATTCAGGTATAAAGTATCACTATAGTAGTTTTTGGACAGAACCAAATAAAAGAAAAAGCTATGGTAATAATCACCTCGTTGAAGATTAGTCTCTAAAAAATAAAACCCGGAATCAACTTTAACCTCCGAATTAGGAGCTATATGTATTAGAGTGTCGAATGAGTCCAGTGTAAAAGGTAAAGATTTTACTTTTTGGTCGCACGCATCAAAAAACTTAATGTCAATAGTTTGAGCGTTGACAGAATGAATAAATGTTATTAATCCAAATATTATTAATCTATATCTATTCATGAAGTCCTTATAATCAACTTGTCCTTTGTTGTTTTCTCTGTCCGACCGCCTTACCTACAACGATTTGTGTATGCGCAGTTTAAATTTATCCTTAATTAATCTTTAATCAAATTTAAATTGCGCATACACTGTGTTGTGGGCTGTGGCATTATTTTAATTCCTTGTCAATCATTTCAACAATTTCGTCTAAATCAGTTATTAGTGCAGTTGAGTACCTAATAAGGTGAGCCTTTAATGCTGCTTTAGCTGATTCCATACCAGTTACGGTTGTATTCACACCGACATTTAAATCTAAATATTGTTTGTTTGATTTTGTCATTGATGTCAACCACGAAAAGTGAAAAGCTAATCTCTTTTGAAGTTTGGGATTGTGTAATACTTGGATTATTTCATACTTAACAACATCCCAAGCTGAAGAATCAAGTTGTGTGTCAAACTGTATTTGGTTTTGGTTTAAAAGGCTTATAGTCATTTCCAGTTTTTTCTTGTTTTCAATCATAGTATCCTTAACTACAGTTAAAGCTTTTTTTAATCTTTCAATTTCTAGTTTTTTTGTGTTTGCTAATTGTTTTTTATTGAAAAAGTTGTTTGTCCAAACAGCAATAGGTAAACCAAGAATTAATCCTAGAATTGTTGAAACAAAATTTGGCCAAAAGTTAACCCAGAACTCAGTACATAAAATCATAAAACATTCATGTTATCTTTTGCCATTGCCCACAACGTTTGTGCTTCTGCAGTAGCGCGCTTTCGAAGCCGCGTCCTGTCCCCGAAACCAAACGTTGAACGAAGATAACACTTATAGCTTACACATCAACGCGCTATTGCAGAAGCATTT
>JBEIPP010000182.1:0-6024 GCA_040376995.1 Flavobacteriales bacterium | reverse complement strand
CTTTCAAGCAACCGATCACTATACAATTACAGCATCAAAAGGGTGGTCAATTTGCCGCGAAAAACACTGGTCAGTTTGTCGCGAAAAGAGGTGGTCAGTTTACCACGAAAAAAGGTGGTCACTTTACGCGGAATCTCCAGCCATAGCGCATACATGTTGTTGTGTGCCGTTTTTTTTTGTTTCATTTATGTAATAATCCTAAGTCAAATAGTTTCTTCTTAAACTCTTCAGTTTCTGTATTTATTTGTCTCGTTTTTATTCCTTTTCCAATACCATAAATAAATGGGCCTGTTCTATTACTCCACCCTTTACCAAATTCACTCGGTTCATAACCAGTTCTATGTCCAGTAATTTTTAGCTTCTTTTCATAAGTTGGTTGTTCTATTATCAAATCAATACATGGATATATTTTGTCTTCAGAAACAAATACTTTATCTGTTATTTCATAAATAATTTTTTCTCTTCCATTAACAACTTTACTATCATATGCATACCATTTAAATTCCAATTCATAATCAGAGTAGTCCTTACCTGAATGGAGTTGCGCGAAGAGGATTAATTCTCCGATTGTTTTATCTACGAACTTCAAAAATTCCTCTAAACTCATCCGTTGTTTATTGATTCAAAAAATGGCACACAACGTTTGTGTTTGCGCAGTGGTGGGACTTTGAAACGCTTCACTGTCCCACGTGACCAAACTTTGAACGAAGATAGCACTTTGAACTTACACTGAACCCCACCATTGCGCAAACATTTTGTTGGCAGTAGTTTTTGCTTATCTCAGTCTCCATCTTAAATATACAAATAGTCCAACTACAATAAACATTGTCCCAATGTAATAGTCAGAGTTTGATGAAGCTGACTTCCTTTCAATCTTGAGGACTTCGTCTTTGTCCAAGTAAATAATCCCTTCGCTCTCAATTGATGTAACGAAGTAATGGTCGTCAGTACCGGATTTTTTCAATTGTCCCTTAGGAACTGTAAACATTATTGTGTCCCCTTGAACTATTGTTTTTATAAAGTCCGCTTTCTTGAATATTCTCAAATAGTCGGCTTTAACTTGAAAAGAAAGTTCTTGATTTTCTGTCCAGATGTAATATTGATGGGTAAAATTCTTAAACCCCTCGTTGTCAACAAATGAGTGTCGTAAGTACGGGGTCCTTATTTCCACTAAGTCTCCGTCAGACGTTATTTTTTCTCTCGTCAGTCCAGTGTAAATGAAATAAGGGAATGCAACTATAACAATAATTAGTCCCAGGACTCCTTCGTTCAAATATTTCTTCATTGTCGTTAATCGAAGCTCCAATCTGTCCGGCAAAAATTACTGCCAACGGTCTAAGCTATTTGGTGTGGCTTTATTGAGCGAAGTGCGCAGTCCGTTCGCAGTTTGTTTCTTTAAATTTATTAATTCCATTTTCATTTGCCAAAACTAAAAGCCATAACAAATAGCTGTTGCTAGCAGCTGAAAATTCTAGAGTATTGGAAATCTATCTTGAAATGCGTAGTTGTTCCAGCTAAAATAATATGGCGTGCCGATGGCCAAATCTTTTAAAGCAAAAACTCTGGACGACTTGAAAAGAAAATACTTCAAAATAAAAACTGAAAGTGATTTTATCTGCTCGAATTCTCATTGCCTGAAAATTCGAAAAGTTCAAGTTCAAAAGTTATTGCTCGATTAGTAAAACTCTTTTAAAGCAAACGCCCGATTTGTCTTGAAATAAAATTTCTTCAAAGTTTAAACCGAATTATGTTTTGCCGCATTTAATTTTTTGCCGCTAACGGTCTGTGTATGCGCTGTGGCTATTCTATCTTATAAAGTTAAAATTATTTTCAAAGCCATAGCGCATACACCTTGTTAGCGGCTGGCATTTTTTACCGAATCCCATTTATGTCTTCTTAGTCTAAAGTCATTAACGTACTTATTATAGTAGTTCTCGTCAAAGTCACTTTTAGAAGTCCATTTTGTTGATAATACTTTAGATGTGTCCACTTGGTCTTTTAGCCTAAGAAATCTAATAGCAAACATGCTGTCCTGTGTGACAAATTCATCAGCATTAATTCTCTCGAATATCCTAGCACTTTGAAGTCCGTTATAATAAAATATTCTCAGGCTGTCATTTTCCAATTTATAAGTCATAAGTAAATCTCCGACATTCTCGTCATAAGTGTAAAAGTCCTTATCCGTGATAATGACTTCGTCATAAATGCTGTCGTTCGTTACAGCCGCCCAGGCTCCTTTAATGTCGTTAGAGTCAAAGTCATTTTCCTGTTTACAACAGATAAGGCCAACGATAATTGCTAATATTAAGAATTGCCTAATAGTTGATTTCATTTTGTTTAAAATGCTTGCCGCTAACGTTTGGCTATTTGCAGTTGCGGGCATAGGAGGCTTTAAAAATGGAGCGCAGCGGAATGTTAAAGCCGACCTGATGTGAAATTGTCCCCCGTGACCGAACTACATTGTGAAACATAAACTTTAATTTAACACCAAACCCCGCAATTGCAAATAGCTGCTGTTAGCGGCTGGCCTGGTCAGTCAAAACAATTTTATGTTGGTCGTTATTTGGTTCCTTTTCTCTTTTGTAGTTCTGTCTCGGCAATCTCTCTTTGTCGCATTGCTTCCACCATATTCGTTTCTGCAATTCTTCTTTGCTGTTCAGCAAATTTCTGCTGCTCTTCCGCTTTAATCATCATTTCTCTTGCGAGTCGTTCATTCTCATTGGCTCTTAATTCATTTTCATCTGCTCTGTCCTTTTGGTAGTAACCATAAGCCAATGATAAAACTGTCAAAAGGGTCAGGAGTCCAATAATCAAATTCTTTTTCATATTATTTTGTCAGTTGTTATTAAGAAAATATAAAGTCCAGTTATTTGTTAAGTGTTCAGTCGTTCTTGGATGCAGTGTCCATTTTGTCCACCGGGCTTGCCGCTAACGGTCTGTGTATGCGCTGTGGCTGGACTATCTTGTAAAGTTAAAACAATTTTTCAAAGCCATAGCGCATACATGTTGTTGTGGCTAGTGCGCACCTACTGTATTTTTTCTCGTTACACTTGTCACAAATTCATCAACTACTTTGTTAAAATAATCGGGGTCGTCTTGTGGAGCGTAATGTGTCAGTCCTTTTAGAATTATTAGCTTGGATTTCCTGATATTGTCTGCGATTAACTTAGTGTGATTTTCGTTTATCACATCTTTCTCACCAGCTAGCACTAATACAGGCGCATTTATTTTGTTTAAATCAATAGCCTCAATATTTGGTTCCTTTAAAACCATCTTTCCAACGACAACTTTATTTCTCCACTTAGAAGGATTGAACAGGGCTAATATTTTTGCGTAATGCAATGACCATTTATATTCCCTGAGAAATTTTTTTTGTACTGCATTTTTATTGGGATAGAGATTTGCTCCCAT
This sequence comes from Flavobacteriales bacterium, assembly GCA_040376995.1. Lineage (GTDB taxonomy): Bacteria > Bacteroidota > Bacteroidia > B-17B0 > Aurantibacillaceae > UBA4416. The sequence goes on along the minus strand of JBEIPP010000182.1, from coordinate 2,613 downwards.
TATCGTCAAACTCTTTACCTTTTCAGGGTATTTCATAGCCATTATCAAACCAGTATTTCCTCCGTCACTCCAGCCCAAGATGTTAACTGAGTCTAATTTTAGATGATTTAGAAGTACCGACATATCAGTGGCCATTAACTGATAATTGATTTTCTTTTTGTCGTTTGATGATTTTCCCTGTCCCCTGCTATCAACAGCGATCACTTTGTATTTTTTTCTAAGTTCATCAATTTGGTACTTAAATGAAGCTATTGATTCATTGTTACCATGAAGTAGGAGTAATGGTTCACCTTCTCCATATATCTCATAATAGATATTGACACCATTTGCCAAAACCGAAGAAGCATGCTCTTTGAAATCACCATATTTAAGTAATTCTTGCTGCGTTAGGCGTAAACTTGATTTCCCAAAATATTTAGTCAATGTGTCAATGTTCGCAGTATGTCCGGCATACAAGGTCCATCCTTTCACCTTGGTTATACTGTCCCGTAATGCTTCTTCGAAGTCTCCATTTTTGATGTTAAGGGGTCTCCATATTCCCTTGTCATTTAGTTCTAAACAGACTTTGTCAACGTTAAATTTTTCGATGGTTTTAGTGCACCAAATCCCAAATGTTAAGGTGCTTGTTTCTTTTCCGATTCTTCCGTTCAAAACTATTTTTTTCCAAGTACTCCCAATGGGCAAAATCTCTTTTCTTGATTTATCTTTTATAAAGTTTCCTTTACTGTCTTTCTGAAACGCCCAAAATTCAATCAGTCCAGAGTCAGCTGTACTAATGTAACCAGTTAGCCGATACTCTTTGCCTAAAAGGTTTTTTTCTATCTCAACTATCTGATTTATTTGAGAATAGGCCGTTGTCAAACTTAGTACAACTAGGGATATCAAAAACTCAATTTTTTTAGTCATATCTGTCTTGGTGCGCATTAGCCACAACGTGTGTGTTTCTGCTGTGGTGCGCTTCCGAAGCCGCGTCCTGTCCCCGAAACCAAACGTGGAACGAAGATATAAACTTTGGGCAACACGTCACCGCACCATAGCAGAAACATTGTGTTGGTAGCAGTTGGCCTTACTCTGAAACCAGTTTCCATGCCTGCGTCCCTTTTAATTCTTTGGTCAGTTCCTTTTCTCTTGTCACCGAATAGCGTGAACCGTTTTTAAAGTCTTTTATTGTCGCATGTTGGAGTCTAATCTTGCTGTCACACTTGCCAATGGAAAATTTGTATGGTTTTATTTCTACCTTCTTCGTTTGATTTTTTATCTTGTTAGTCTCCTCGTTAATTATTTCGTTCACGACCTTTTGCTTAAATGTCAATGTGAGTCCGTTTGCTTTAACTGAATATGTCCCACGATAATAACTGTCGTTGAACAAGCAACGATTGACCATTGCAAATTCCTTGTCTGTTAAGAAAAAAAGGTCGGTCGAACAACAGTCACACTCTGCATTAACTTCACATTTTTCGTCCAAGTAATACTCGGTCAGCATGAAAACCTGTCCTGTAAAATTTTGTCCTAACCCAATAGTCTGAAACCCAACAGTCAATATTATTATTAATCGAAGCATAATCTGTCCAAGGGCCAATTGCTACCAACGTTTGTGTTTGCGCAGTGGTGGGCTTCCGAAGCCGCCACTGTCCGCGTGGGCAAACGTTGAACGAAGATAACACTTTGAACTTACACGTCACCCCACCATTGCGCAAACATTTTGTTGGCAGCTGCCGCATTAGTCCACTTTTTTACAGGGGTCCAGTCGCGAACGAAATCTCAATTGCAAACCGTCTGTCGTTGAGTTTCTGAATTCTGTCGAAAGTCACAAAGTCTCTTATTACATCGTCATCATAAACAATTTCTTCTCCCAAATCATAACTCCGACTATCAAGTGATGACAAGTAAATTGGAATTGCATCAATGCCGCCTTTGATATCCAATGGAGCATCTAATCCCTTTTCGATTTCTGTCATCAAAATGTTCGCCTTGTTAAGCCAGTATACTGTATTGGTCGTGTCGGCATTAAACCTTTCTGTTTCGAACCTGAATGTCAGCACGTAGTATTCACAACCCCAATTGTTAATAATTAATTTGTCCCCGTTTTTTAAATCAATTGTTTCAGTCCCAGTATGATTGTCTTGATTTAACTTAAAAATTGCATTTGGATAAACGGTCTTTTTAGTCACTGATTCAGCTTGTCCACGGATACAGTCTGAGTAGTTAAAGTCGTCCCCTGTCTTTAAACTGTCATTGGTTGCACTTTTATTTTCTTGTAAGTCGGCAGTCTTAATTGTGTCTGACGTCATTTCGTTTTGGTCGGAAGACTTCTTTGTCTCGCAACTGATTAATAAAATCACTGTCAATAATGTCCCTATAATCTTTGCTGTCATTTTTGTTTATGCGGTTGCTGCCAACGGTCTAAGCTATTTGGTGTGGCTTTAGTGCGCGAAGTGCTCTGTCCGTTCGCAGTTTAATTCTTTAAATTTATTAATTCCAATTTCATTTGCCAAAACTAAAAGCCATAACAAATAGCTGTTGTTAGCGGCTGAAAATTCTAGAGTATTGGTAATCTATCTTGAAATGCGTAGTTGTTCCAGCTAAAATAATATTGCTTGCCGATGGCCAAAT
>JBEIPP010000121.1:0-9386 GCA_040376995.1 Flavobacteriales bacterium | reverse complement strand
TGGGGTATATAATCTTATTTTATTTGTTTGATCTCTAAAACTAATTTTTTGATATAACTCTGATATTTTTTTTGATTTCGGCAGTTTAATATACCCTCTAACCGTATCTCCTTTTAATGATATAACATAAGGCTCCTCAAACACATCGGGTATCTTTTTTGTTTGAGAAAAAACAGAGTAAGAATTTAAAATAAATAGAAAAATAAAAAGCTGTTTCATATAGTAGTGCAATAAATTTAATTTAGTGGGAATTTAATTTCGTAAATAGTTGGCCAAAGTTTTCCTGTTACCATTACTTTATCAGAAATAGAATCATAGGCAATGCCATTCATCTCTAATGAATTGGGATTTTTTGTTTTACTGTCAGCAGATAAATTACTTAAATCCATTTTAGCAACTACATCTCCTGAGACTGGATCTATTTTCACAATAGTATTAGTCATCCAAATATTTGCATAAATAAATCCTTTGATATATTCTAGTTCATTGATATTTTCTACAACATAATTATTTTCAGCTACATCTAATGTTTTAATCACAGCAAAACTAGTAGGATTTAGATAAGTAATATAACTTGTTCCATCACTCATGATTAAACTCTTTCCATCCGTTGTTAAGCCCCAGCCTTCTCTGTTTGTATAATTAAATTTTCCGATGTTTTTAAATGTTTTTGCATCGTAAATAAACCCGGTTTGATTTTTATAAGTCAGTTGAAAAAACTTACCATTTAAAAAAACAATACCTTCTCCAAAATAAATTGTTCTATCTAACTCAGCCTTCGCATCAATTTTACCTGTTTTCAAATCAACTATTCCAAATAACGATTTTGTTTGAGGCATATTATCAGGAGCGCCTGTACTTTCAAATAATTTACCTTCATGAAACAAAAAACCTTCTGTAAAAGATGTTACATCATGAGGATATTGTTTTTCAATTGTATAGGAAATCTGAGGGATTTCGGGAGTACTATCTACAACCGGAGGCTGAACCACATTTTGTTTTGGTTTATCTGGTTCACACGAAGATATAACCACAGATATTACAATAAAAGATGCGAAGAAACTATACTTTTTTATTTTGGTGATTTTCATTTTAACTTTCTAAACTTTTAAAGTTTCCAAATTCTATAACTAAATACTCCAGCTTGTTCCCTCTTTACTATCTTTTACCTGAATATTAGCAGCTGTTAATTTATTTCTTATTTCATCTGATGTTGCAAAATCTTTATTAGACTTTGCTTTATCTCTTAATTCCAAAACCAGTTGCATTACTCCTTCTAAAGCTGTGTTCGCTTTCCCTGTTTCTTCCTCCTTTTTCAACCCCATGACATCAAACACAAAATGCTGATATATTTTATACAATAAATCAATATCTGCTTGAGTTAAGTTTGCTTTTTTGTCGTTAGCAGAATTAATAATTCTGATTGCATCAAACAAATTAGCAATTAATACAGGAGTATTAAAATCGTCATTCATAGCATTATAACATTCTCTCTCCAAAGCTGAAATGTTTTCAGAAGAAGTTGGCGATGCTTTTAAGGATTGAAGTGTTTTATAACTATCCATTAAACGCGTATATGCTTTTTCAGAAGCCGTTAATGCTTCGTTACTAAAATCCAACGTACTGCGGTAATGTGTTTGCATCATAAAAAATCTAACAGCCATAGGACTAAATCCTTTGGTTAATAAAGGATGATTGCCTGTAAATAATTCCATAGGTAAAAAACTATTACCTAATGATTTACTCATCTTCTGTCCGTTAACCGTTAGCATATTTGTATGCAACCAATAGTTTGCCGGACTTTTACCACAATAAGCAATATTTTGTGCAATCTCATTGGTATGATGAGTTGCTTGTAAATCCATTCCGCCTCCATGAATATCAAATTGTTCTCCTAAATATTTTGTACTCATTGCTGAACATTCAATATGCCAGCCCGGAAAACCAACTCCCCAAGGACTTGGCCATTTCATTAAATGTTCAGGCTTAGCTTTAATCCAAAGTGCAAAATCCAAACGCCCTTTTTTATCTTCTTGCCCATCTAAGTCACGAGTGTTTTCAAGTAACTCTTCTAACTTGCGATTTGTTAGAACTGTGTAATTATTTGTCTTAGAAAATTTCTCTACATCAAAATAAACGGTTCCATTATGTTCATAGGCTAAACCATTTTTAATAATTTGTTTAGCTATTTCTTGCTGCTCAATTATATGTCCTGTTGCAGTAGGCTCAATACTAGGTGGCAATGTATTAAACATACCCATTATATCTCTAAATCCAACTGTGTATTTTTGTACAATCTCCATTGGTTCTAATTGAGATAATTTAGCTTTTTTAGAAATTTTATCTTCACCAACATCGGCATCTCCTTCTAAATGCCCTGCATCTGTAATATTACGAACATAACGTACTTTATAACCTAAATGCAATAGATAACGATAAATAATATCAAACGACATAAATGTTCGGCAATTACCTAAGTGCACATCACTATATACTGTTGGACCACAAACGTACATTCCAACAAAGGGTGAGTTTATTGCTTTAAATTCTTCTTTTGTTCTACTAAGTGTATTATATATAAATAGCTTTTCCATAAAATTATTAGATTCTAAATTTAGTAAATAAAAAAAGACGGCATTGCCGTCTTTTTAATATTTAGTGTTTTTTTGTAATTAGTTTTCTACAGGTGCATCACCAACGTATATCCCATTTTTATATACCGAAATACGAAGTAAAATTCCATTATCATCATATATATAAGCTTTACCATCCATTAAACGATTGTCTTTAAAGAAACCGTCTTTGGTAATTTGTTTGTTTTTGTTATAAGTAATATGATCGCCATTTAAAACCATTGGACCTTTTGAAGTTGAAACACCATTAGGTTTTTCATCGGCTTTTAAAACAATTTTCGGGGCGTTATCTAAAGCAGATTCTTTTGTTTTAACTATAGGTTTTTTAGGTTCAAATTCTTTTATAGAAGCTACGTCCACCGCACCATCATTATATGTTTTAGTTGCCTTTAATTCACCATTTTCGTGATACTCTTTAATAACTCCTGATTCTTTGCCATTAACAAAATTCCCTTCAATTGCTAACTGACCATTTTCGTGAAAATATTTTACTGAACCTTCTCTTTTACCACTTGCATTAAAATTAAATTCATGTTGCGGAGTACCGTTTTCGTAGTATAATTTGTAAGAACCTGTCCAACGGTTGTTTTTCCAATTTCCTTCTTCTGATATTTTACCGTTTTCATGATACATAATTGCGTAACCATCAGGACGACCGTTCTGAAATGTAAGTTGATTTTTCATATTACCATTACAATAATATTCCAACCATTTACCTATTTTACGATTATCTGTATACTTACCCTCTTCAACTTTTTGTTCAGGTGCAAAGCAAGAACCTGGCTTGTGCTTACCTCTCACAATCCATTTTCCTTGTTTTTTTCCCAAAACATCAATTAAATTTATTGTATCTCCATTTGTTGCTTTTTCAAAAGATTGTGATTGGGCGTGGCTTATTTGATAAACCAAAAAAATCAGTATTAAATATATTTTTTTCATAGCAAAATTCTTTTACTAAATTATGTAATATTTTTGTATTTTCTTAAAAAATTAGACTAAACATTAAAATAATCAATGATTATTCATATTAGTTTAAACCCATCACCACCAACCACCACTCATTCTACGAATACAATAAATAAAAGTTACAGGGTTTAGAGCATTTTTTATGCCAAATTTTCTAACATATTAGTCACTAAAGATGAAAGATTGTATTTTGCCGACCAATTCCAGTCATTTTTAGCTCTATCTTCATTAATGCTTTGAGGCCAACTATCAGCAATAGCTTGTCTAAAGTCTGGATTATACGAAATTGTAAAATCTGGTATATGTTTTTTGATTTCGGTAGCTATTTGGGATGGAGTAAAACTAATACCAGCTAAATTGTAACTACCTCTAATTTTAATATTTTCAGATGGAACATGCATAATTTCAATCGTTGCTCTAATGGCATCCTCCATATTCATCATTGGTAAAGCCGTATTTTCGCTCAAAAAACACTCGTAACTCTTGTTTTTTAAAGCTTGATGAAAAATATGAACTGCATAATCTGTAGTTCCACCTCCTGGAGCTGATTTCCATCCTATTAAACCTGGGTATCGTAAACTACGCACATCAACTCCGAATTTATTGTGATACCACTCGCACCAGCGCTCGCCGGCTTGTTTGCTGATACCATAAACGGTGGTTGGTTCCATGACTGTGTATTGAGGTGTATTTATTCTAGGTGTTGTTGGTCCAAAAACTGCAATAGAACTTGGCCAATACACTTTAGAAATATGTTTTTCTTTAGCTAAATCTAATACATTAAATAAGCCCTCCATATTTAATTTCCATGCAAACATGGGATTTTGCTCGCCAGTAGCCGATAATAAGGCTGCTAATAAATATATATGAGAAATACCGTGTTTTTTAACCACATTAAATAAAGCATCTTTATCCAAAACATCTAATTTCTCAAATGGATTCATTTCTAATACTGGAATTGGCTTTACATCAGCAGCGATTACATTACTAGAACCGTATAATAAACTTAATTCCTGAACTAATTCAATACCTATTTGACCACCAGCTCCAATAATTAAAATTTTGTCTTCTTTATTGTACATCATACATGCGTTTTAGTTCCTTAGATTTACTAAAAATAAGAAAAGTGTTTTTTCAAGTCTTTTAGTTTTTACTACCTTTGCAAACGTATAAATAATTTTTGAATTGGAGAATTAATGAGTTAATGAGTTTACTAAAAACTCTAAAATTAAAAAATCTCTCACACAACAATTATTTAATAGTATAACCTGCAATTATATCTATTATGAAAATGCCAGAATTAAGAAACCGAATTAACAAAGACGAACTTAAAGTTCGTTTGGCTCAAGAAAACATTGAGCGTGTTACTTTCTCTTTTTACAGATATGTGAAAATTGAAAATCCAAAAGAATTAAGAGATAACTTTTTTATCCAATGGACAGATTTAAACTGCTTTGGAAGAATATATATAGCTCACGAAGGAATTAACGCTCAGATGAGCATACCAAAAGAATATTGGGACACTTTTGTGAAACAATTATATAGCGACGAACGCTTTAATAATATCCCTTTTAAAATTGCGGTTGACGGCAACGGAAAATCTTTTTATAAACTAATTATTAAAGTAAAAGAAAAAGTAGTTGCAGATGGTATTAATGACCCAACATTTGATGCTGCTAATACTGGGGCTTATTTGAATGCAGAAGGATTTAATAAAGCTATTGAAGACCCAAATACGATTGTAGTGGATATGCGTAATCATTACGAAAGTGAAGTGGGACGTTTTGATAAGGCTTTTTGCCCAGATGCAGATACTTTTAGAGAAGAACTGCCATTAGTAGTTGAACATTTAAAAGGCCAAGAAGACAAGAAAGTAATTATGTATTGCACTGGTGGTATTCGTTGCGAAAAAGCAAGTGCTTATTTGAAACATAAAGGTTTTAAAGATGTTAATCACTTACATGGTGGGATTATTCAATACGCCAAAGAAGTGAAAGAACAAGGATTAGAAAGTAAATTTAGAGGAATTAATTTTGTATTTGATGAACGAATTGGTGAGCGAATAACCGAAGATATTTTAAGTAACTGCCACCAATGCGGCAAACCTTGCGATACACATGTGAATTGCAAAAACGACGATTGTCATTTATTGTTTATACAATGTGATGAGTGTGCTACAAAAATGCAAGGTTGTTGTACTCCTAAATGTCAGGAAATTGCCTCTCTACCTATTGAAATGCAACGTGAACTAAGAAAAGGACGAATTAAACCTGGAGAAGAATCTTTATCTGTATACAAAAGTAGATTAAGGCCGAATTTAGCTGAGATTATAAAAAATAATTTATCTTTAAATAAAATTTAAATTTGTTACTCATGAAAAAAATAATTAGTTTTTCTTTTATAACTACTTTACTTGTATTTGGTGTTTCTTGTAAAAAAGAAGAAGCTGCAAAATTAACTGAGTTTGATATCAACTACTCAACCAACTTAACTATTCCTTCGGTTAGCATGACCGTTAGTAATCCTTCTTTAACTCCTACTACTGTTGAATTTACAACACCTAACGTTCCAACACAACAAGCCGCAAAATTTAGTGCTGAAGGAACTGCACAGAGCTTAATTGATCAAATCAAAATGACTAAGTTCGACATTTCTGTTTCGGGATCTGGAGCTAACTTAGATTTTTTAAAATCGTTAACCGTATATATTAAAGCATCTGGATTGGGCGAACAAATAGTTGCAACCAAAACAAATATTCCTTCGGGCATAACATCAGTTGCAATGGAATTACAAGATTTAAATATTAAAGATTATATTTTTAAAGATAACATTCAATTTAGAGTTGTTGCCATTTTTGATGAAACAGCCGCAACTGACCAAGTTCTAAAAATGGATGAAACAGTTCATGTAAAAGCAACACTTCTTAAATAAACGTTCTATGCCAATATACCATCATTTAGGAAACATTCCTCAAAAGCGCCACACGGTATTTAAATCACCTCAAGGTAATTTTTATTATGAACAGTTATTTGGTACTGAAGGTTTTAACGGACATTCATCCTTATCTTATCACATTCATAGACCAACCCAAGTAAAAGAAATTTTAAATAGTTATTCGGTACAACCAAAAATTGCTATTAATAAAAACATTAAATCTCTTTTATTAAAGGGATTTGATATTAAGTCAACCGCTGATTTTTTGGAAAGTAGAAAAACGGTTTTGTTAAATAGTGATTGTTTAATTGGCTTGGCTGCTCCAACAGAAAGCTTAACGAAGTATTTTTATAAAAATGCGGATGCGGATGAGATGATTTTCATTCATAAAGGCAAAGGAAAATTAAGAACTTTTTTAGGGAATATTAATTTTGAATATGGAGATTATTTAATTATTCCACGTGGAATGATTTATCAAATAGAATTTGAGACAAAAGATAATCGTTTATTTTATGTTGAATCATTTGCCCCATTTTATACACCTAAACGATATAAAAGTTCATCTGGTCAGTTGTTAGAACATTCACCATTTTGTGAACGTGATTTTAAATTACCTACTGAATTAGAAACCTATGATGAAAAAGGCGACTTCATCATTAAAATAAAAAAAGAAGGGATGATGCATGAAGTAGTGTATGCTACTCATCCATTTGATGTTGTTGGTTGGGATGGATATAATTTTCCTTATGGATTTAGCATCCATAATTTTGAACCAATTACTGGACGTGTTCATCAACCACCTCCAGTGCACCAAACGTTTGAAACATCAACTTTTGTAGTATGTTCATTTGTCCCTCGTTTATATGACTACCATCCGCAAGCAATTCCTGCTCCATATAATCATAGTAATATTGATAGTGATGAAGTATTATATTATGTTGATGGTGATTTCATGAGCCGCAATAATATTGAACAAGGGCACATTACATTACATCCAAAAGGTATCCCTCACGGTCCGGCACCTGGTGCTATGGAACGTAGTATTGGACAAACCGTTACTCAAGAATTAGCAGTAATGGTTGATACTTTTAGACCATTAATGGTAACTGAAGATGCTATGGGAATTGATGATGGCAAGTACTATAAAAGTTGGGTGGAGTAATTAACCAAGTACGAGTTACGATTGACGAATAAAGAAATAAAAAATGGAATCTAAACTTTTAAAAAATAAATTGGAGTTACGTTCGCTGTATATGGCGATGTGGAGTTGTAGGTAATTTTAGATTACCAGTTAAACGATTTATAAATTATTAAAAATAAAAAATGGCTAAAGAAGTAAAAAACGTAGAATACGGATTAGAAAAAATATTTGAAGGAGCGCAAGATTTCTTGCCTTTATTAGGAACTGATTATGTGGAGTTTTATGTAGGGAATGCTAAACAATCTGCACATTATTACAAAACTGCTTTTGGTTTTCAATCATATGCTTATGCAGGGTTGGAAACAGGTTTAAAAGACAGAGTATCTTATGTTTTAAAACAAGATAAAATTCGCATCGTATTAACTACCGCTTTAAATAGTGATTCACCAATTGGAGAGCACGTAAAAAAACATGGGGATGGTGTTAAGGTAATTGCATTATGGGTTGAAGATGCTCGTAAATCATTTGAAGAAACAGTAAAACGTGGCGCTAAAGTTTTTCAAAAACCTACAGTAGAAAAAGATGAACATGGAGAAGTAGTTCGTGCAGGTATTTATACCTATGGTGAAACAGTTCACATGTTTGTGGAGCGTAAAAATTACAAAGGAGAATTTTTACCAGGATTTAAAGTTTGGAAAAGTGATTACAATCCAGCGCCAGTTGGTTTAAAATTTATTGACCACATGGTTGGTAATGTGGGTTGGAACCAAATGAATGCAACTGTAAAATGGTATGAAGATGTAATGGGCTTTGTTAACTTTTTAAGTTTTGATGACAAGCAAATTACTACTGAATACTCTGCATTAATGAGTAAGGTAATGAGTAACGGCAATGGTCGTATTAAATTCCCAATTAACGAACCAGCTGAAGGAAAGAAAAAATCTCAAATTGAAGAATATATTGATTTTTACGAAGGTGCTGGTGTGCAACATTTAGCATTAGCAACGGATGATATTATTAAAACTGTAGCCGAATTAAAAGCACGTGGCGTTGAGTTTTTGCCTCCTCCTCCTCAAGCATACTATGATGATATTCCACGCAGATTAGGTGTGCACATGGATATAATGAAAGAAGATATTAAAGAACTTCAAAAATTATCGATTCTTGTTGATGCTGATGAAGAAGGGTATTTATTGCAAATCTTTACTAAACCAGTAGAAGACAGACCAACGTTATTTTACGAAATCATTCAACGTATGGGCGCTAAAGGTTTTGGTGCTGGTAACTTTAAAGCATTATTCGAATCAATTGAAAGAGAGCAAGCTTTAAGAGGAACGTTGTAATAATACAATACACCTGGCAGGTGGTGTCTATAGGAAATTAAAAATCCCGAAGAATATACTTTGGGATTTTTTTTAGCAAATATAGTTTATCCCCAGATATTAGGTGTGATACACTTAAACTTAATAATTATGAAACAAAAAAAATAAACCAATAGGACAAAATATTATTAAATACATTTAAAATTACATTTAAGTTCTATTACTTCGCAAAAATGTGAAACATTATCAAATATAAATATTTAAGTCACCCTTTGAGATAAAAAAAAATGATCACACGTTACTTTTCAATCGTCATTCTATTATCTGTGTTAGGAATTAGAACATTAAGCGCACAAATAGTTATTAATGAAGTTGGAATTAATACTCTTG
>JBEIPP010000269.1:0-2497 GCA_040376995.1 Flavobacteriales bacterium | reverse complement strand
GGTTATGGTAGCGGAAGCACCGAAATCGCTTTTACTTTGCAACATCATCATGCCGATTATTTAGCGGTGGCTTATGCGGATGAAGGAGTGGAATTAAGAAAAGCAGGCATTCATTTACCAATTATGGTCATGAGTCCTGAAGAATCATCGTATGATGATATGATTGATTATCATTTAGAACCAGAAATTTATTCGTTTAAAGTAGCTAAAGAGTTTTTGCAAGCCTTACAACAAAAAGCTATTTCAGAACCTTACCCAATACATCTAAAATTAGATACTGGCATGAAACGATTGGGATTTGAAGCTAATCAAATCAATGAGCTGTGTGAGTTTTTGAATTCTGAAAATTTATTAAGAGTAAAAAGTATTTTTTCGCATTTAGTGGCGAGCGACGATAAAGCATTTGATGAATTCACCAATATTCAAATTTCTTTATTCGAAAAATTAGCTTCTCAAATTGAAAAATCAATTGGATATCACGCTTTAAAACACATTTGCAATTCGGGCGCTATTACTCGTTGGAAAAATGCCCACTACAGCATGGTACGTGTAGGCATTGGAATGTATGGTGTTGGATTTAATGATATTGAAAAACATAATCTTGAAAATATTAGTTCCTTAAAAACTCGTGTTTCTCAAATTAAACACTTAGAAGTTGGTGAAACCGTTGGCTATAACAGAAAAGGAGTGGCTTCTAAAAAAACAACCATTGCCACTATTCCAATTGGCTATGCCGACGGCTTTAGCAGAAAGTTAGGTAATGGAAACGGCGCTGTTTTTATTAATCAAATAGCATGTAAAACTATTGGTAATATTTGTATGGATATGTGTATGGTGGATGTCACTGATATTGATTGCAAAGAAGGTGATGAGGTAATTGTATTTGAAACCAATGCACAATTAATGGAATTATCAAAAGCTATGGAAACTATTCCTTATGAAGTATTAACAAGTATTTCTTCACGCGTAAAAAGAGTATATGTTCAGGAGTAAGAAAAATAAAATTAATTAATGAAGTTATTAGCTCATAAATATAGTCACTCACTTATACTGCTTTCACTTTTTTTAATAGCTGAGATTATTATTAATCCTATTGGCGAATTTTCTTTAAATGATGATTGGTCTTACACAAAGTCGGTTGAAACTTTAAACAATACAGGTGTTTTTGAAATAGGCTATTGGCCAGCTATGACACTTTATACTCATGTTTTATGGGGGCTGTTATTTGTAAAGGTATTTGGGTTTTCGTTTACGGTGTTGAGAATATCTGTTTTAATCCTTTCATTAATTACACTTCTTACTATTCATAAATTAGTGTTCAATATAACGCATGACAAAAAAACTGCTTTAGTTTTTAGTTTATTACTTTTTGTAAATCCTTTATTTGTCAATTTAAGTAATTCATACATGACAGATGTTTCTTTTTTATGTTTTGTTGTATTGAGTGTGTACTTTTTTCATCAACAATTTTTATTTAAGAAAAGTAAATTTCTTCTTTTAGGATTTTTATTCTTTTTAGTCGCATTATTTATCAGGCAATTAGCGTTAACTATTCCTATTGCATTTATTGCTATTTGTATGTGGAATGTTTTAACTACTAAAAAGGGAGTTCAAGTTTTAATAAATTCGATATTGTTGTTTTTAGGCTCTTTGTTGATTTTGTTTTTTTTCGAAAAAACAATATTTAAAACATTGGCCGATTTTTCTTCCTACCAAGGCGTCTTTTTCTCTAAAAGCAAAATCGATATTTCTTGCACTGATTTTCTGATTAATTTTCATACTCGATTTGGCATATTGCTACTTTATTTAGGCTTAACTGTATTTCCTGTTATGATATTTAAATTAAGATACATAATAATGAAAACGTCATCTATTAGTATTTTAAATAAAATTTTCATTGTTGCAATGGTTAGCATTTTATATATTGTGTATAGTGGTTTCCCAATTGGAAATGTAATGTATAATACAGGATTAGGATTAGAAACAACACCAGATACTTTTCATTTTAAAATGAAATTAGAACATACACATAACCCGTTTTTATTTGAAACTATAAAAATTATTAGTCTTTTAGGCTCGGTATTATTTATTGTATTTATGTTTATAAGTGATACAGTAAAAAAAACAACAAAAGTAATTGACGATAAAACTAAATTTTCAGTTTTTATCTTTTTTATTTTATTCTTATACGTATTTCTTTTTGCAATGTTTTCTAGCTTTTATGACCGATACTCATTGTCGTTTACGGCCCTTGCTTTATTATTAATTGCAAATAAACAAGGATTTAAAATAACAAAGCCCAAGTTAGTTTTGTGTGTTATTTTTCTATATTCTTTGTTTTCTGTTTTTGCAACAAAAGACTATTTTAATTATAATAGAATTAAAGAAAATATTATTGTGGATTTGATGCACAATAAAAAAGTAAAAGCAGAAGATATTCACGGTGGTTTTGAATTTATGATGTGGCATTTTTATGATACTGGTGGTTGGAATAGGT
>JBEIPP010000251.1:0-3458 GCA_040376995.1 Flavobacteriales bacterium | reverse complement strand
AGTTATCAAATGAATGATTTTGTGATGGTGAAAAATGTGTCTCATTAATTTTTTATAACCTATATTAAATCCAAGATAAGGGTTGAATGTTATTTTAGATAAGACTACGCTATGAGCTCATTTTTTTGTAAGATATTTATTAAAAATCTTACATAAAAAACCTTGAGTTTATTAACCTTTTGCTCTTTATATCTCTTAAAAAATGTGCTAAACATAGCTTAAAAATTATTACATTTAAACTTTTAAATACACTATGGAATATAATACACAGCTTCCTAAATTGGAAATTCCTGAATATGGAAGAAATATTCAAGTAATGATTGATCATTGCATTACCATTGAAGATAGAGATGAGCGAAATAAATGCGCAAGAGCTATCATTCAAATTATGGGGCAATTAAATCCGCATTTACGTGATATTGCTGATTTTACACATAAATTGTGGGATCATTTGTTTTTGATTTCTAAATTTCAATTGGATGTGGATTCTCCATATCCTCGACCAAACGCCGAAACCTTTACGACCAAACCTAAAAACGTGCCTTATCCAGCTACCAAAATACGTTATAAGCATTATGGTAAAACCATCGAACGTATTATTGATGCCGCTAAAGCATACGAAGAAGGGCCTGAGAAAAAAGAACTATCTCGCTTAATTGCTAATCACTTAAAAAAATCATATGTGAATTGGAACAAAGATTCTGTGACAGATGATGTTATTTTTAAGCAGTTTAAAGAAATGACCAATAACGAGTTGCATATTGATGAAAATTCGGCTTTAACGCATGCTAATGAATTAAAAAACAAAAATCATAATAATCAAACTCCTATTACCGTAAATGCTGGTGGCGGAAACAATAAAAATCGTCACAAAAAAAATAAAAATAAATTCAAACACAGAAACAATAATAACCGACCAACATCATAATATATGGCCATTTTTGAAGTTACAGGAGGCAAACGTTTAAAGGGAGATATCATCCCGCAAGGAGCAAAGAATGAAGCATTACAGATTTTATGCGCTGTATTATTAACTCCCCAAAAGGTTACCATTAGTAATATTCCCGACATCGTTGATATTAATAAGCTTATTGATTTATTAATAGATTTAGGTGTTAAGGTTGAAAAAACAGGACACGAAGAATACACATTTCAATCTGATGAAATAAAAGTTGATTATTTAGTTTCGTCTGAATTTAAAAAGAAAGGTGGAGGCTTACGTGGTTCCACAATGATTATAGGCCCAATGCTGGCGCGTTTTGGCGTTGCTTATATGCCAAAACCAGGAGGCGATAAAATTGGTCGTAGACGAATGGATACTCACTTTATCGGTTTTGAAAACTTAGGAGCAAAATTTGAGTATGATAACGAAAATGAAAACTTTAAAGTAACAGCTAAGAAATTAAAAGGTACTTATATGTTATTAGATGAAGCATCTGTAACAGGTACTGCAAATATTGTAATGGCTGCTGTTTTAGCAGAGGGGATAACAACTATTTATAATGCCGCTTGTGAACCATATTTACAACAATTGTGTAAAATGTTAAATAGAATGGGCGCTAAAATTACAGGTGTTGGATCAAATTTATTAACGATAGAAGGTGTTACATCATTAAAAGGAACAGAGCACCGTATTTTACCTGATATGATTGAAATTGGCTCTTTTATTGGTATGGCGGCTATGACACAGTCTGAAATTACCATTAAAGATGTGTCTTATGATAATTTAGGTTGTATTCCAAAAGTATTTTCTCGTTTAGGAATACAAATGGAACGACGAGGCGATGATATATATATTCCTTCTCAAGAGCATTATGAAATCGATTCGTTTATTGATGGTTCCATGTTAACGGTTGCTGATGCTATTTGGCCAGGCTTTACTCCTGATTTATTAAGTATTATGTTGGTTACAGCTACTCAAGCTCGTGGTAATATTTTAATTCATCAAAAGATGTTTGAGAGTCGTTTATTCTTTGTAGATAAACTCATAGATATGGGGGCGCAAATTATTTTATGTGATCCACACCGTGCAACGGTTATGGGCCTTGATAGAAAGGTTCAGTTACGTGCTATTCAAATGGCATCACCTGATATAAGAGCGGGGGTAGCCTTATTAATTGCGGCTATGAGTGCAAAAGGTAAGAGTACTATTTTTAATATCAATCAAATTGATAGGGGTTACCAAAATATAGATGGACGTTTAAATGCAATTGGCGCAGAAATTATTAGAAAAAACAATTAATATATGAAATTTAAAGTTGTCATAATTTGTTCAGTACTATGTTTGGGTTTAGTTTCTTGTAAAACTAAAAAGCAATCCAATTCATCTTCTGTTGCCAACATTGAAGTAGATAAAACAAAAGTATCAAGTGTTACTGTTGATATTGTTGAAGGAATTAATTTAGGAAACAAAGCTCCTGAAATTATGATGGCATCACCCAAAGGAAATGTTGTTACATTATCTTCCTTTAAAGGAAAGTTAGTGTTAATTGATTTTTGGGCAAGTTGGTGTGGTCCTTGTCGAGCTGAAAATCCTCAGGTGGTTGCTGCTTATGATAAATACCATAATAGTGAATTTAAGAGAGGAAAGGGATTGGAGATATTAAGTGTATCTCTTGATCAAAATGAAGCCGCATGGGTAAAAGCGATAGATAAAGATAATTTACATTGGCCTTATCATGTAAGTGATTTGCAAGGTTGGAGTAATGCGGCAGCATTAAGATATGGTGTAAATAGTATACCTACTAATGTATTAATAGATGCGGATGGAATTATTATTGCAAAAAATCTGAGAGGTGAACTTTTAGGGAAAACATTAGAAATGTTATTAAAATAATTAATTTTAAAATTAAGGTAAATCACTTTATAATATAATAAAGAATATTAAATACCGATGTTTGCCTTAAACACAAACGCACAATGATTAAACATGGTTATACCACCACCTGCCTTTAGGCAGAAAGCATAACAATTAAAAAACAATCTTTTATTCATATTAAATAACCACGGGGCTAGGCCGCCTAAACACGTCCCGATAGCTATCAGGAGAATATAAACATGGTTATATCACCTGCCTGTAGGCAGACAGATATGGCAAATAAAAAACAATAATTTAGACACATGAAAAAAATATTTTTTTAGCATCGTTAATTAGTTTAGTTTGTATTTCATGTAAATCAAAAAAAGAAACTGTGAAAACAAATGAAAACACAAAAAACGAAGCAACCAAAGATCAATCCATAACTTATAAATTGATTGTTTCTTTTATTAGCAAAGGAGCAGGAACTGATAGCAAAAAACGCACTATTTTTTTAACTTATGTAGATGGACATGCTTTAAAACCAGCTTATAAAAAGGTAATTTGGGCACGAGAAGAAGAAACAGATTATTGTTTTAATTTATCTGAATTACCAGGTAAAAAAGATATGATTGCCTTTATTGAATCTGTGAGAAAAATT
>JBEIPP010000230.1:0-3973 GCA_040376995.1 Flavobacteriales bacterium | reverse complement strand
TTAAGTTTTTCGGTTCTCGTCAACCGCTTGGGTATAACTACCATATAGGTCTGATTTTTTCATCCTTATCTCGCAAAATTTGCAAGATTGGTCTGATTTTGTCATCCTTTTTGGTTTATGTAAATGTAGGTATTTGTTCATAAATAATCAAATGGAGAAATTATTTTTTGTATATTTTTCGTACTTACATGGGTATATATTTCATGAGTTTTTTTATTTTCTGTAGATTCTTTTTGGTTTTCTTTTGTCATGAGTTAACCTGAAAATGTAAATCTTGTTGCCTATAATTTCAAAAACCAATAAGTATGGTAACTTATTAGTTTTAATTGTTCGTAATTGCTTGTGTTTTTTCTGGTAAAGTAATGGAGCTTCTTTTAATTGCTCCATGGATGTTTTCCAATTTTATATAAATTTTAAACCTAAATCTTTTTGTTTGGATTCATATTAAAACGAAGTTTCTTTTAATTCTAAATAAACACTTTCGGGAACTATACTTGATAAATCATTTTCCCAAGTTTTTTAATAATTTCTTTTTTACTTCAGTTACTGTATAGGTTTTTTCTTCTCCTTTTAATACGGATTTTCTGCGAGCATTAATGATTTTTAAATCTTCTTCACTTAATTCATAATCATCATTAGATACTTGCCCATTTAATAACGTATAAACAGCATCCAATATTTTTTCATCATCAATATGCTCTGTGCAATTAACTATTTTCTTTTTTTTAAATTGCCTTTGTCATGTTACTTTTGGCTTTTAATGTATAATCAAATTTAACCCAGATTATGCATTAGGAATCGTAATAGATTTTCTAATGCGTAATCTGGGTTTAATCAAAAAGGTTTATAATAAAAAAAGCTCCATTGATATTTCAAAAGAGCTTTTTTATTTTAGGTTAGCCTTATGTTCTCAACTGCGATCGAACTGACAAGCTAAATTGCTAGTAGTTACCTTTTAATTGAACGCCTTGCTCAATTTTTTGTAATGCTGTAATGTAAGCAGCAATACGCATTGATGTTTTGTATTTAGCGGCATTATCCCACACGTGAGCAAAGGCAATTTCCATTTTTTCATCATGCTTTGTATTTACTTCATTCTCACTCCAGTAGTAACCTGCTTTGTTTTGTACCCACTCAAAGTAAGATACAGTAACTCCACCTGAGTTAGCTAAGATATCTGGAACAACAATAATTTTTTTGTCGTTTAATACAGCATCTGCTTCTGGCATAGTTGGTCCGTTTGCGCCTTCCACAATTAATTTAGCTTGAATGTTATGAGCAATCTCTTCAGAAATTACATTTTGTAAAGCCGCAGGTACTAAAACATCACACTTGCATGTTAATATATCGTTTGACCCAATAACAGTTCCACCAGTAAAGCCTTTTAATACGCGACCATTTTTAGCAGCATAATCTAATGCCGCTTTTACATCAATTCCTTTTTCGTTGTAAAAAGTTGCTGTATGATCTCCAATAGCTACAATTTTAATACCTTGTTCAGATAATAAACGTGCGGCATGTGAACCTACATTACCAAAACCTTGAACAGCAGCCGAAACTTCTTTAGGATTTAATCCCATTTTCTTTAAAGCTGCTAATGTATTTACCATCACACCGCGTCCTGTGGCAGCATCACGACCTAATGAACCACCAATAACAATTGGTTTACCTGTAATAACTCCTGGATTATCTTCGCCAGTAACTTTATTAAATTCATCTAAAATCCAAGCCATTTCTCTTCCGCTTGTTCCCATATCTGGAGCAGGAATATCTTTATTTACGCCAAACACATCTTTCATTGATGATGCATAAGCACGAGTTAAACGCTCTAATTCGCCTACACTCATCGTACGAGGATCACATTTAATGCCACCTTTAGCTCCACCATAAGGTAAGTTAGCAACAGCACATTTAAAGGTCATCCAAGCAGCTAATGCCATTACCTCATCTTGGTTTACATCCATTGCATAACGGATACCGCCTTTAGATGGTCCTAATACAGTAGAGTGAACAATACGGTAACCTTCAAATACTTGAATTTTTCCGTTATCCATCATTACTGGTAAACTTACTTTAACTTGTTTGATAGGGCTACGTAATATAGTGGCAACGTCTTCAGACATATTCATCAATTTAGCAGCTACGTCTAAGCGAGCTAATACGGCTTCGAACATAGATTCGTGAGCTGTTGCATTTGCAGTTTGTGTCGACATAATGTTTTTTTGTTTTTAATTTAAGTTTTAGTTAGAAGAACAAATTTAGTAAAATTTATAATGTATTTAATGATTTTAGTCTAAATAAAGATAGAGTTTTTAACCCTAAAAAGTTGAGAAAAAAAGCCGTTTTACTTTACTAAAATCAGGTAAGCATAAATAAATTGCGCCACAAATAAAAGGCTATCAAAAAGATCCAAAATTCAAACATGCCCTGGCATAATTTTACCTGCGTCTTGTACCCCAGCTTGGCGTTTTAGCATCGATTCCACTAAATCTCCAATCGTTCCAAATACACAAATAATAATGGTGATTATCATCCAATGTTTTAGAGATAGTTCGGGATACCAATGGGCGATAATAAAAGAGCAACCTATCGTTAAAATAGCTGAACCAATAGACCCCTCCCAGGTTTTACCTGGCGAGATGCGTTCGTAAAGTTTATGCTTTCCTATTAAACTACCAACTAAATAGGCGCACACATCGTTTGCCCAAATTAATAAAATAATACCTAATACATAATGCGCATTATAAGGTGCAATATCGTTATACCAATTTCCTATAGGATGGTTAAAAGTATATGTTTTATCAATACATGTTATGTTTACTAAAACAGCAAATGGCACAACAGCATAAATTAATCCAGTAAAAGTATGAGTAATGTTTAAGATAGCGTTTTTATTATCGTCGAAAAGAGCAATAATAAATATAAAAAACACAAATATCAATATATAAGCAAAAATGTTTTCAGTAGGAAAATATAAGCTTATATTAGAGTTAGTAACCACACTATATGAAAAAATGCAGCCTCCAGCTAAATAGCCAATTGGTTTATAGGGTTTGGCACCTAATTTTTCGGATAGCTGATAAAATTCATATAAGCCCCAAATAGAAACAACTAAAAACAAGCTTGCAAAACTTATAAAATTATAGTTGATGCAGGTTAGTAATACCGCTACAAAAACTGCAGCTGTTATGGTTCGGATGGTTAATGTTTTTAAGTTTAATGCCATAAAAAAATCCCTCTCAAAACTGAGAGGGATGTGATATAAGTTAATAATTATTCAGTAATCTTAATTGCTTCGTAACATCTTACGTCGCCTGCTGTTCCTAAATACTCAGCATCAATAGTTACTAAACCAATTTTTTTAATTTGTTCTTTACTTAATGGTTTTGATGGTGTCCAACTATCATCCACTAATTTTAAATCCACATCTTTATTTAATAATACTTGATTTAATTGTTTTTGAGTTAAAAACACACAACCATTATCTTCCTCTTCTTCAGCAGCAATTAATATCGTGCCAATTACTTTTAATTTTGGAACATCTGGTTTATATGTAAACTCTAAACCATCTTGAGTATTTTGTTCTATAAATTTTATTCCTAATAAATGAATATCTGCCATAATGTAAGTTTGTTTAATAAAGGCACAATTTTAACTATAAAATCGCTCTAATCAAATAAATTAGAGCGATTTATTTCAACGTTTTTGCATAATAATGTTAATAAAAAAATAATCTTATTATTCTTCCTAAATTATTAGGAGCAGCTGCTATAGCATAATCAAAATACTCCCTTTAAATAAGCGCACCATTCAAAGCAGCAACTTAACCCAGTTTACGCATTAGAAAATCTATTACGAGCTGAAACCTCTTCAAAACAGAACGCTTTGCCACTTTTTCTCCTTCATCATAGTGGTTACTATGCTTCAGTCAAAAAAGTGTCTGTTTTATTAAGCTTTCAACTCTCATTACGAT
>JBEIPP010000002.1:0-61166 GCA_040376995.1 Flavobacteriales bacterium | reverse complement strand
GGTATAAACAGTAGTTGCGGCAGGTGATACGACACTTGAAGTTCCAGAACCTGAAGGCAACCATGTATAAGAAGTTGCTCCACTGGCGGTTATTGTTGTTGATTGCCCTGCACAAATAGTAGCTGAACTGGGGGTTAAAGTTATTGTAGGTGTAGGTGTAACAGAAACTTGTACGACACTACTGTAAGAAGATATTCCTCCGCCACAGTTTGAAACATTCATAGTGGCGGTGTAATTACTTGTTGCTGTTGGGCAAGGAGCTGCTGTTAGACCTGTTGCAGTAAAACCATTTGGACCTGCCCAGTTTATAGTATAACTTGGCGCGCCAGTTGGAGTAAAACGCCAGGCTTCATTAGTGGCTGTCCACGAAGTTAGAACATTTCTTGTTGCAGGAGCTACAGCTATAGTTGCTAAAGCATTTTGAATTCCAATTAAACCTCTAGAGCTATTTTTAGTACCACAAAAATTACTTTTTTCAATGTTAATATCAATAATATTAGTTGTTTCATGTAATACAATTTGAAATTTATTCAAAGACGTAAAACAACTTCCAGATCCAAACATAGGAACATCATTCCAGTAAGCTACAAAAGTTCTATTTGGAGCTACTCCAGTTGTGTAATAAGCTGCTGTACCACCACTAGGTAGAAATAAATCTTTATAAACGCCGCAAATAGTGTTTGGAGGGATTTGGTCAAAACCACCAACTGTTCCGGCATAAGGCAATGGACTATTAATTTCGTATTGATCAATAGCATTACCAATATTAAAAGAAACTTGTCCATTATGACTGACAGATATCTGATTAAAAGTGTTTCCGAAATAACAAAAACTAAAACCTAAATTTATAGCAGGGGTCCATTTATCGTCATCAAAAGTTAATGAAGTCCC
The DNA here is from genome assembly GCA_040376995.1 of Flavobacteriales bacterium. Lineage (GTDB taxonomy): Bacteria > Bacteroidota > Bacteroidia > B-17B0 > Aurantibacillaceae > UBA4416. The sequence continues at coordinate 60,275 of JBEIPP010000002.1, read as the reverse complement.
ACCTGTATAAGCAAGAGGTGCGTATGCGATTGACCCAACAGTATACGTATTTGTTAAATTAACAGGGTTGGTTACTGTTGAGTTTAAAGATGCACAAAAACCTGAGCAAATTGTAGTATTTGTTCCAGCAGATATTGATGTTTGTGCAAATACAGATTGATTGCTAATAATGGTAGCTACAACAGCTAAGATGGAGACTTGAAATATTTTCCTCATAATATTATTGGATACTGGTGGTAAATTTGGTTAGAGCATTTTCATCTAAAACATTAAGGTTTTGGATTGAATTAAGCACTACTTCTGATAATAATTCCTGATTATTTTTCGATGGAGAAATTTTATAATTATTTTCAATTGAAGTTAGTTCAAATTGCCCCACAGGTTGTTTAATGTAATTTTTTATCACATTCAAGCAGTTGTTTCTAATATCAAGAGCAATACTTAGTGCTAATTCTTTATCTTTTGAATAGATTAAAACGTTTGTTAATTGTTTTTTTAAAAGATATTTTACTACATCTGAATGCTGTTGTAAATGATTAGAAACAATGGTTTTATGAATGTAAACAATAGCCGCACGATTTTTATTAATAAAATCTTTTAACTCGGTATTAGTTTGGGCTTTTGTAATAAACGAAAAAAACAAAACACTTAAAAATAATTTCAGTTTCATATAGAATTATAAAATTGTTATTAAATCATAAAAATACGAAAATTATTAAAATGTTTTAAACATTTAAATGTAAATCGAATAGTGTATTTATGTATACTACTGATAAACAATAAATTAGTATGTGGAAATTATGTAAAAGTTAGCTTCTTCTATTGCACAGGCTATTTTAACTTACCAAGTAAACTATTTGAGAATATATAAAAAAACCGACCACTTGTTAAAGGTACGGTTTTAAATTTACGATACACCAACTCCGTGGCAACTTTTGTATTTTTTGCCGCTTCCGCAAGGGCAAGGATCATTGCGTCCTATTTTTTGTTCTACACGTATTGGCTGTTGTTTAGGTTTTTGTTGTTCTTGAGCTTCTTCTTCACTTCTACTTTCTACTAGTTTTTCTTTTGGTTTTTGTTGAATAGATTCCTGAGTAAATTGAGCTTTTTGAAGTTTTGGTTTGCTATTATTATTTTCTTCAATAGGTAAACCGCCTTTCATTAAAAAAGAAATAATGTCTTTACTTGTTTTAGCAATCATTTCTCTAAATAAATTAAATGATTCTAATTTGTAAACTACTAAAGGATCTTTTTGTTCTAAAGAAGCATTTTGAACAGATTGTTTTAAATCATCCATTTCACGTAAATGTTCTTTCCAAGAATCATCAATCATTGCTAAAATAACTGTTTTTTCAAATACAGCTACTAACTCTCTGCCATTTGTTTCAAATGATTTTTTTAAGTTAGCCATTACTTGAATTCCTCTTACACCATCAGTAAATGGAGTGACAATGTTCTCGAAGTTATTGTTTGGATTAGTATACACATCTCTTACAACAGGAAAAGCCATTTCTGCAATTTCAACAGATTTAACTCGGTAATGATGTTCAGCAGCTTCAAATAATTTTTGAATTAAATCATCTTCTTTTCCTGATTTAAAATTTTGTTCTGTAAATGGAGATTCGATTCCGAAGTTTTTAATACATTCAAACGTAAATCCTTCGAAATCTTTTAATACATGGAATTCAGCAACAATACTTTCTGCTACTTCATAAATCATGTTGGCGATATCAATACTAATTCTATCTCCGTTTAATGCATTTTTACGACGCTTATACACAACATCACGTTGCGCATTCATCACGTCATCATATTCAATTAAACGCTTACGGGTGCCAAAATGATTTTCTTCTACTTTCTTTTGAGCACGCTCAATAGATTTTGATATCATAGAGTGTTGAATCACTTCGCCTTCTTGTAATCCCATTCTATCCATTAAACTTGCAATACGTTCGCTGCCAAATAAACGCATTAAGTTATCTTCAAGAGATACAAAAAATTGTGAACTACCAGGATCTCCTTGACGTCCTGCACGACCACGTAATTGTCTGTCCACACGACGAGACTCATGACGCTCTGTACCAATAATTGCTAAACCTCCAGCATCTTTAACGCCAGCGCCTAATTTAATATCGGTACCACGACCAGCCATATTGGTTGCGATGGTAACGGTTCCGGCTTGACCTGCTTCTGCAACAATATCAGCTTCTTTTTGATGTAATTTAGCATTTAACACATTGTGTTTAATGCCTCTTAATTTAAGCATACGACTTAGTAATTCAGAAATATCAACTGTAGTTGTACCAATTAATACAGGACGCCCTTCAGCTACTAATTTTGCTGTAGCATCAATAACTGCATTATATTTTTCGCGTTTTGTTTTATAAACTAAATCTTGTTCATCTTTACGAGAAATTGGGCGATTAGTAGGAATAACCACTACATCTAATTTATAAATATCCCAAAACTCGTTTGCTTCTGTTTCGGCAGTACCAGTCATACCTGCTAACTTATTATACATACGGAAATAATTCTGTAAGGTAATAGTAGCATAAGTTTGAGTAGCCGCTTCAATTTTTACATTTTCTTTTGCTTCCAAGGCTTGGTGTAAGCCATCGCTATAACGGCGACCTTCCATAATACGACCAGTTTGCTCATCAACAATTTTAATTTGTCCATCAGCAATAACGTATTCTTGATCAATTTCAAATAAAGAATATGCTTTTAATAATTGATTTACAGTGTGTATACGTTCGCTTTTTACACTAAAATCACGCATTAAAGACTCTTTTAATAATATTTTTTCTTTAGGGTCTGTAAACGTTTTCTTTTCTAAGTCGGCAATTTCACCACCAACATTTGGAATCACAAAGAAATGAGGATCATCAGTTGTTCCTGTAATTAAATCAATTCCTTTCTCAGTCATATCAACTGAATTATGTTTTTCATCAATTACAAAAAATAACTCAACATCTATTTTATGCATTTCCTTTTGTTGGTCTTGCATGTAGTAATTTTCTGTTTTTTGTAATAATGCTTTTACTCCTGGCTCACTTAAAAATTTAATTAAGGCGCCATTTTTTGGTAAACCTCTGTAAGCGCGTAATAAAGGAATACCAGCTTCTTTTTCGTTCCCTTCGGCAATTAATCGTTTAGCATCAGTTAAGAAAATTTGAACTGCTGCTTTTTGTGCTGCTAATAATTTTTCTACACGAGGTTTAAATTCCATAAACTCATGTTTATCGCCAGTTGGAGTTGGACCAGAAATAATTAATGGTGTTCTAGCATCATCAATTAAAACTGAATCTACCTCATCCACAATCGCAAAGTTATGTTTGCGCTGCACTAAGTCTGATAATTCACGAGCCATGTTGTCACGTAAATAATCAAAGCCAAATTCGTTGTTTGTTCCGTAAGTAATATCGGCTAAATAAGCTTGACGGCGTTCCTCTGTATTAGGCTCATGTTTATCAATGCAATCAACACTTAGTCCATGAAATTGAAATAAAGGTGCATTCCATTCGCTATCACGTTTTGCTAAGTAATTATTTACCGTTACAACGTGCACACCTCTTCCAGATAATGCATTTAAGAAAACAGGTAATGTAGAAACTAAGGTTTTACCTTCACCAGTAGCCATCTCAGAAATTTTTCCTTGATGTAAAACAGTACCACCAATTAATTGCACATCGTAATGAACCATGTTCCAAAGAACTTCCGTTCCAGCTGCAATCCATTTATTTTTCCAAGCAACCTGATTACCACGTATTTCAACGTTTTTATGAGTTTTAGCTATTTTCGAGTCAAAGTCGTTTGCTGTAACTAATAATTCATCGTTTTCAGAAAAACGACGTGATGTGTCTTTTAATATGGCGTATGCCTCAGGTAAAATCTCATTTAAAACTTCTTCAATTTTTTTTGTGATTTCTTTTTCAAGTTCATCAATTTCTTTATAAAGTGATTCTTTAGTATCAATATCCATATCAAACTCTTTTTCAATTCGAGCTTTAATGTCATTGATTTCTGTTTGCTCAGTTTTTATAGCATCTTGAATCTTTTGTTTTAACACAGAAACTCTTGCGCGAATTTCATCATGAGATAATTTTGCCAATGAAGGATAAATTTCTAATGCTTGATCAACTAATGGTTGAATGGATTTAATATCTTTTTCTGATTTAGTACCAAAAAATTTCTTTAGGAACGTTAACATAGTGTATTTTGAATTTAGGCTAACGAAAGTACAAAAAATACACGTTCGCTAATGATAATTTTTACTAAATAATTTATTGATAATCAATATGTTTTAACTAAATTTTACTGACAGAAGATGAATCGATAAGCCTGACATGAAATTATACTTGGATTTTAAAGCATATAATGCTTTAAAATGAAACCCCAGTTATTGTCAAAAACCAACCACTTATAAAAAGATATAGGCAAACTAATGATTAATCATTAATTTAGTGATACCACTATGAAAATCTCATTTGCGATATTTATTTTTCGTTTCTTCTTTTTTGGAGGCTTGATTTTATTATCATTTAAACAAAATGCGCAACAATATAATTTTAAAAATTATTCAGTTGAAAGTGGTTTGCCGTACGTTCAAATATTTGCCATGTTTCAGGATAGTAAAGGCTATTTATGGAGTGGAGGATATGGAGGTGCGAGTAAGTTTAATGGAAAAACGTTTCAAAATTTTTCTCCAAAAAACGGTTTAGCTAATCATTATGTAAATGCCATTATCGAAGATCAGTTTCATTTAGTTACAATTGGTACTATTGATGGAATTAGCGTTATTGATAAGGTAAAAGGCAAAATAAGCAACTACAATGTAAAAGATGGCTTGCCCTCTAATCATGTTACTAGTTTTTGTTTAGATCCTCGAATTGGATTATGGACCGGAACAATAAATGGGCTTTGTATTTGGGACGGAAATAAAATAGTACAGGTGCCTTTTTTTAAAGAGTTTAATATTACTTGTTTACTGTATTCAGAAAAGTATGGAGTTATTGTTGGGACAAATAAAGGGTTGTTTGTTCAGAAAAAAAACTCAAAAGATTTTAATAGAATTATTGATAATATTAATACAACAAGCATTGCCCAAAACTCAAGTAATACAAAAATATTTGTGGGAACAAATTACGGCTTACACATTTTAGATTTCGAAAAAAACACTACTACTGTTTTGCACGTAAATAATGGTTTAATTGATGAAAATATAACTTGTGTATTGTATCAAAAAAATGGAACTCTTTGGATTGGTTCAAAATCTGGATTGATTAGCATTTCAGGCAATGAGCCTACTTATTATAATATTGGGTTTGATAATAATTCAAATCATATAAGATCTTTATTAATTGATTACGAAGATAATTTATGGATAGGAACCCATAGTGGTTTATACAAATACAGAGGAAAAGGATTTACATTATATGATAGACAAAATGGATTAGGTAGTGCATTTATCTATCAAATAACAAGAGATATCAATGGTAATTTATGGTTTGGAACCGAAGGAAATGGAGCCTTTAAATTTTCAAATGGATTCTTTAAAAATTACTCTGTAAAACAAGGCTTGTTGGATAATAAAGTAACGGCAGTTCTGCCATTAGATGATGGTTCAGTTTGGTTTGGAACAGATAAAGGAATATCTATACTGAAAAACGAGAAATTTGATAACCTTTCTTATGGATCATTATTTAGGCAACAAGCACCAATTAATTGTTTTTTTAAAGATAGTAAAGGACTTATTTGGGTTGGAGGTCAAAATGGATTATGTTCCATTAAAAAAAACGGAAATTATAATACAATTACCTATTATAAATTACCAATAAAATCAACTGAAAAAGAAGGTTATGCCGTTTGGAGTTTTATTGAAGATAATAAAGGAGGTATATGGACAGGCACTTATTTAGAAGGGTTATTCAAATTAGATAATAATCAATTTATACAACAAGCCATTTCGTCGCCAGAGCCAGTAGCTACTGCTTTAGATTTATGTAAGGATAAATATGGCAATTTATATGCAGCTACGATGAATGGAGTTATGATGTTTAATCCTAATAAACATACGTATAAATTAATTTCAGAAAAAGAAGGCTTAAACTCGGAATTAGTTTATGCTATTGGCATTACTAAAGATAATAAATATTTATGGGTAGGAACAAATCAAGGTATAAATAGGATTGATATAAAAAAATTGCAGTATGATTTTATTGATATTTTGAAATACGGAAAAAATGATGGTTTCTCTGGAGTAGAATCTAACTCTCATGGAATATTTGAAGATGTAGATAGTTGTATTTGGTTTGGTACTGTAAATGGATTAATTAAATATTCGCCCAAAGAATTTATTGAAAATGATAACTTATCTAAAACAACCATAACTAATATAAAATTAGCTTACGCCGATACGCTGTTAAAAGATGGTTCTACATTACCTTATTCTTTAAACAATATTAGTTTTTATTTTGATGGCATTTGTTTAACGGCACCCGAAAAAGTTTTGTATTCTTATAAGCTCGAAAATTATGATAAAGATTGGAGCCCGAACTCAGAGATTAATAATACAAAGTATGATAATTTGCCTCCAGGAAAATATATTTTTAAAGTTAAGAGTTGCAATAATGAAGGTATTTGGAATATAGAACCTGTAACTTTTTCTTTTACAATAAAATCGCCATTTTATAAAACATGGTGGTTTATAGTTATTTGTATCCTTTTTTTATCAGCAATAGTTATTACAATATTTAGAGTTAGAGTTCGACAAATTAGAAATAAACAACAGGCAGAATTTGAACAACAGGTTGAAATTTCTAAAGCAGAATTAAAGGCATTACGCGCTCAAATGAATCCGCATTTTGTATTCAATTCTTTAAATTCAATTCAACACTATATATTAAATAGTAAGGGAGATGAAGCTGTTAAGTATTTAAACAAATTTGCGAAATTAATTCGCATTATTTTAAATAATTCCGAAAAGCCAACAGTAACTATTAACGAAGATATCGAGGCCCTTAAGTTATACTTAGAATTGGAACGAATGCGATTTGAAAATAAGTTTGATTACGCTATTCAAATTGATGAATCAATCGATGGAGATTATGATGAAATTCCTCCAATGGTGATTCAACCTTATTTAGAAAATGCAATTCTTCATGGGATTAATCCAAAAGAAGGTAATGGGCAAATTAATATTAAAATTAAATTGGTAAATCAGTTTATTAAAATATCTATAGCGGATGATGGCATTGGTAGAGTAAAATCAAATACAATACAAAGTTTACAACCCGCGTTTCGTCATAAATCATTAGGGATGAAAATTACTAAGGATAGGGTTAGTATTTTAAATAGATTACATCAATCTAATTTAAATGTAAATATTATAGATTTGTATAACGATAAAAAAGAAGCAATAGGAACACAGGTAGATTTGTTTATCCCCTATGTAAAATAATAACTACAAAAAACTAAAATCATGAAAGCTGTTATCATTGAAGACGAAAAAAAGAGCCGAGAAATGTTGGCCGACTTATTGAAAAGTAATTTTCCTCAAATTACTATTTTGGGTTTAGGAAAAAATGTAGCAGAAGCAGTGGAATTGATTCAAACTTTAAAACCAAATTTATTATTTCTGGATATTAGTATGCCTGATGGAACTGGCTTTGATGTACTAGAAAAAGTTCAAGGAGCAAAATTTGATATCATTTTCACAACAGCAACTGATAAACACGCTTTAAAGGCTATTAAATATAGTGCTTGCGATTATTTATTGAAACCAATTGATATTGATGAATTGAAATCGGCTATTCATCGATTAATCGAAAAAAGGGCGTCTAATTTACCAAGTATGGATAATTTACAATTCTTGATTCAGAATTTAAAACGTGCTGATGATAATTATAATAAAATCACTTTGCCAACTGGCAACGCTTATGAGATTGTAAATATTAAAGATATTATCAGATGTGATGCAGATGGAAGTTATACTAATTTTCACTTAGTTGGAGGAAAAAAACTAATGGTTTCTGCTAGCTTAAAACATTACGAAGATTTATTACCTACCAATGATTTCATTCGGATTCATCATCATCATTTAATTAACATGAATCATGTTGTTAGATTTTTGAAAGTGGACGGAGGTTATGCTATCATGAGTGATAACTGTCAATTAGAAATTAGTCGTCGTAAAAAAGATGCATTTTTAGAGCGATTAAATGCAGTGTAATTTATTTACCTCTATTTATAACCTACCATAAACACAGCACAACCACTATATGAGCCTTCTTCTGTTGGAGGAATAATGTAATCAATATAAACGTGGCGTACTTTTGAAACTTCAAAGTAAAACTCTTTTTTATCTGATGCTAAATCTTTCGAAGTGAATAATAATTTTCTTTTTTTAGAATCCTTATCTTTATTGTAAATATGAACTTCAACTTGTTTTGGCAATGCTTCTAATTCAAATGAAATGCGATATTTTTCACCAATAAACAAAGGAACTTCTACCTCTTTAACAGATTCTTTCTTTTTATAAATGATGCGAGTTAATTCGGAGCTATCATATTTATAATTTTCTAATAAGTTTTTAGCCTTTTCTTTTAATTCTTTAGCATTACATAATATATCTCCACCTTGAAATGCCATTAATACAAAAACGAGAAGAGTGCTGAATAAAGTTTTTATAATTTTTTTCATATTTCTAAATTATTGTTTTTATAATTGTCATACATGTCTGCCGACAGGCAGGTGGTATAACCAGTTTATTTTCTCCCGATAGCTAACTGGATGTGTTTGTGTTTCGGTAAACATGGCTATTTCATAACTGTTTGTTTTAGTCTACCATACTTGTTCTTAATGCTTTTACTGACTCTGTGATACTTTTTAACTCATTATCTGTAACTGCCATTAAATTAAAGTCCATTTCTTCATCTTTCTCCATAGCTGATTTTACGGAGACAATAGAATTGAATTGAGCATTAATTTTTTCGATTGAATTAATCAAATCTGGTAATTCTTGTTCTGATGCTTTATGTACTTTCAATGCCTTGATAATTATTTCAGATAAAAGTAATTGCTCCATCAAACTCGACAATACTTTTTTATTCTTGTCTTTTGCATAAACTTCAGTTGCTATATACATACTTTCTGTCCAAGCTCCTGCAAAGGCAATAACAGTGATATGCTTTTGTTTATTTTGCTCAAACATCACATCTGTTTTTAGCTGAATATTTGATACAATTTTTACTACAGAATCTTCAATAGCAATGTTTTTATCAAATCTTTGAGCCATATTGTCGCTTTCAAAAGCTTGATTTAAACTTAAATATGAGCCCATTTCTTTACAAGATTTTAAATACTCTTTAGATTCTTGGTATTTTTTATTAAATATACAATAAGCTAAATCTGCACTGTATACACCAAAATTTATGGCTCTTTTATAATTACTAGTATTATACTTTGAAGAATTACTCTTATTATTTAAAAGCGTTGAGATAAAACCAGCCCCTGATTTTTTAAAAACGTAAGCAATTTGTAAAGCAGATGGTAAGTTATAAATAACTTCATTATCATCTGTAACAATAAGTTTGTCAGGAGAAGAAATTGAATCTAGTCCATCAACAGACTCTTGCAGTTTTTGATTCTCGAAATTTTCACCACAAGAAACCAATGCAAATAATAATACAAAAAAAGGAATACCTAATAATTTAACTGTCATAATTTGATTTTATGACATCAAAAGTACGTTTTTTTATTTAGATAATACTTCTATGGCTTTTATTATTGAATTATCTTTTTGGTTAATAATTGGATAATATGCGTCTTTGTCAAAAACATCTCGCCCTATAAATGCTTTCAAATAAGGCTTTAACGCTTCGTTTGTTTTAGATTTAGAGAGATTTTCCAAGTATAAATTTTGTTTAGAGCAATATTCGTAAAATTCATCTAGAATGCCATTGCTGATTTCAAATTTATCAATGAAGTTTTTCGCTGTTTTATATGCTTTAATCTGGTTTCTATTTTTATCTGCATACTCAAAAGTAAAAGTATTAATAACCCCAGCATAAAATACTTTATTTAAAAATGAGTTTGTTTTAGCAGTATCTATGGGTACAAACACATCAGGCATAATACCACCACCTCCATAAACAACTTTTCCTTCAGGAGTTTTATATAGCTTTGTTTTATCTATCTTGATACTATCTTTATTTAATAATTCACCATTTTCGTATCTATCATATTCCTCACTATAGTATTGAGTTTTATCATCAGAATATGGTTTTTGAATACATCTACCTGTTGGTGTGTAATATCTAGCAATAGTTAAACGAATTGCTGAGCCATCAGGTAGCTGCAATTGATCTTGAACCAATCCTTTCCCAAAACTTCTTCTTCCAATTATTGTCCCTCTATCGTTATCCTGAATTGCTCCTGCTACAATTTCACTAGCACTTGCCGATCCTTCGTCAATTAAAACCACTAATGGATTATTTTCGAAACTGCCGCGACTAGTAGCTTTGTATGTTTTTTTAGGATTAGCTTTTCCTTGAGTATAAACGATTTGTAAACCGTTAGTTAAAAATTCATCCGAAATATCAACCGCAGCATTTAAGTATCCTCCTGGATTCCCTCGTAAATCCAAAATTAATTTTTTCATACCTTGATTACTTAATTCGTTAAAGGCTTTCAAATACTCCTCATAGGTAGTTGCAGCAAATTTGCTAATTTTAATATATCCTACAGTTGAATTAATCATATAAGATGCGTCTAAACTATATAAAGGAATAGCATCTCGTGTTATCTTAAACTCTAATGGTTTTGCAATCCCACTTCTTAAAATTGAAACAGTAACTATTGTACCGCTTTTTCCTCTTAATTTTTCAAAAACTTCTTTATTTGTAATTTTAACTCCAGCTATATTCTTGCCTTCTACTTTTACTATTTTATCTCCAGCTCTAATTCCTATTTTTTCGGATGGACCACCTTCTATTGGCGTAACAACTCTAATTGTATCTTTAATAATATTAAATTCCACGCCTATTCCATCAAAGTTGCCTTCCAAAGGTTCATTTACAGTTTCAAATTCACTAGCAGGAATGTAACTTGAATGTGGATCTAAACTTTGCAACATGGATGTTACGGTTTTTTCTACTAAGTCTTTTTTATTAATCGTATCTACATATTGATATTCAATATAATTCAATAAGCTATTAATTTTATCATTTGTAGATGTGTTGTAATTTTGATTTATAGATGACCCTCTACTAATTCGATTACTTAAGAAATTACCTACCCAAATACCAAGTACTAATACAAAAGACAATATTATTGGAAAATAAACGTTATGTTTTTTTGGTGGTTTAGATGGGTCAAAGTCCATATGAAAAGATTATATTTGTATTGCAAAGGTATTTGTTTAACCTATATTGTACCATAATGTTTAGAAAAATTAGCATATTAGTTTTATTCACTTTTATAAGCATTTTTTTTTCTTGCAAAAAAAAGAGTCAAACAGTACAAGATAATATTGCATACCAAACAGTAAATGTGACAATTTATCCAAACTATCCACTTTATTTTAAGTTGCAAACGGCAGGTGGCTGGGTTTATATAAATGGTGGTGTAAATGGAATTATTGTTTACAGAAAAACAGCTGCTAATTTGCCAACCGATTTTGTAGCCATAGAGCGTACTTCTACAGCCTTACCAAATGATCCAAATGCAAAAGTGAAAGTTCAAGTTGATAATTTTACCTTAAAAGATACCATTAGCGGTTCAAAATGGCAAATATTTGATGGCGGACTTATTTCTGGTTCAGCTACGCAAAATCTAAGGCTTTACAATGCTTCATTTGACGGTATTAATACACTTAATATTAGAAATTGAATATATGTAAAAAGCCTCTACTAGCTAGCAGAGGCTTTTGATTTTATTATAAAAAGATTACGCGTTTTCAGGTTTTCCTTTTGCTTGCGAAACAACAATAGCACGTTCATAATGCTCTGTTCCATTTAATGCGTCGATAGCTTTTTGGCCATCTTCGTCATTAGCCATTTCAACAAATCCGAAGCCGCGGCTGCGTTTTGTTTCCTTGTCTTTAATAATTCTTACCGAGGTTACCTCGCCGTACTGAGAAAAAAGTTCACTTAGTGCTTGTTCTCTTACTTTAAAGCTGATGTTGCTTACAAAAATATTCATAACATAAAATTTATTTAGTTATAGTAAAATTATAACAAAAAATTAAATAAACAAATATTTTTGAATACATTTTTTCGGCGAATAAAACTTTTTTAACTACTAGATGGTAAAAATAACTCCCCAATTTAATACTAAAATATGCATTAAAAGCAAAAAAATGAAATTTTGAACATTTTTGCTCAAAATCTCATGTAAAATGTAATTATTTTTAATAAACTACCTTAAAAAACCTTTGCTTCTACGCTAATTTCAACATTAGCATCTTTTGGTAATCTATCAGCTTGAACTGTTGCTCTTGCAGGAAAATCACCTTTAAAATAACTGCTATAAACTTCATTTACATGTACAAAATTATTCATATCTGATAAGAAAATTGTAGTTTTTACAATATTATCATAAGTTAACCCAGCTTCTTTTAAAACTGCACCTAAATAATCCATTACTATTTTAGTTTCATCTTTAATAGTAGTTTTAATTAACTGTTTCGACTCTAAATCCATCGCGATAGTTCCTGACACATAAACACAATCACCAACTTGAACCGCTTGGTTATATGGTCCAATTGGAGCTGGTGCATTAGCTGTTTTTATAATTTTTTTCATATGTTTAAATTATTTGTTTTTTATTGTCATATCTGTCTGCCGACAGGCAGGTGGAATAACCAGTTTATCTTCTCCCGATAGCTATCTGGATGCGTTTGTGTTTAAGGCAAACATGGTTATTTTATAATGTTATTTAGTTAGTATTACAAAAATACTAAAAAAACACATAAAATAATATAGTAGAATTCAACATCATTGTTTTAGTAAAATAATCATATTTACAAGAGGAATCATTTATAAAATCGATAGATTTACCAAGATGGAAGAAAAACCCTTAATATTAGTAACAAATGACGACGGGGTAAGTGCTCCTGGTATTTTACATTTATCATCAATTGCCAAAAAATTTGGTGATGTGTTTGTTATTGCTCCAGATAAACCTCAATCTGGTATGGGGCATGCCATTACTATTAATTCTACACTGCGAATTCAAAAAACCAATTATCATCAAGGCGCTTTGGCAGAATATAGTTGCACTGGTACTCCCGTAGATTGTGTGAAAATGGCAGTGAATAAATTACTTCCACGCAAGCCTGATTTAGTGCTATCGGGCATTAATCATGGAAGTAATAGTTCAATTAATGTAATATATTCCGGCACTATGTCTGCGGCTATTGAAGGCTCTTTAGAAGGAACCTCTGCTGTTGGATTTAGTTTATGTGATTATGATATTAATGCAGATTTTAATCCCACTACATCCTTTATAGAAAAAATCATATCATCTTGCTTAAAAGATAAATTACCACAAGGTGTTTGCTTAAATGTGAATTTCCCAAAACTAAAAGCAGATGAAATAAGTGGACTTAAAATTTGCCGTCAGGCAAAAGCTAATTGGGTAGAAGATTTTGAAGAAAGACAAGACCCTTACGGCCGCTCATATTATTGGTTAACTGGTAAGTTTGTAAATTTTGAGCCAGAAGCAAAAGATACAGATGAGTGGGCTTTACAAAACGGATATGTATCTGTTGTTCCAATCATGCATGATTTAACTGCACATAATTACATTACACATTTACAAAATACTTTATAATCATGTTAGATAAAATTAATAAACTTTGGGTAGGCTTTGTGTTTGGAATATTTTTTCCTGCATTTTGTTTTTTCTGTTATTGGTTATTTATGCACAGCCAATTAAGTTTTCCGTATGGCTTTATTAGATATCTTAGAATGGGAGATATGTTACAGGAAGTTGTGATAGCATGTATTATTGCTAGTTTGGCTGTGTTTTATATTTCGTTAAATAAAAAAATATTTGATTTTAGTAAAGGGCTAATTATAGCTTCTTTCTTATATGTTGGTTTAGTATTATACATTTCTCTTCTTTAAATTAAATCATGAAATACTACGTTATAGCTGGGGAGCCATCAGGTGATTTACATGCATCAAACATGATGAAGGAATTGCTTATGTTGGATAAAAATATTGAATTCAGATTTTGGGGTGGCGATTTAATGGAAGCGGTTACTCATCAAAAATCAAGAAAGCATATTAAGGATTTAGCTTTTATGGGTTTTGTGGAAGTTGCAAAAAACCTTCGCACTATTTTTAAAAATATAGCGTTTTGTAAGCAAGATATTTTAGAATTTAAACCAGAGATTTTGATTTTAGTTGATTATCCTGGATTTAATTTACGAATTGCTGATTGGGCAAAAAAACAAGGTATTAGAGTGTTTTATTATATTTCTCCAACCATTTGGGCATGGAAAGAAAATCGTGTAGAAATAATAAAACGCAGTGTGGAAAAAATGTTTGTGATACTGCCTTTTGAAGTGGCAGTTTACAAAAAACACAACTACGAAGCCGATTATGTTGGGCATCCATTATTAGATGCTATTGAGCAAGAAAAATCTTCGTTACCAGATAAAGCAACATTTATATCAAAAAATAATTTAGATAATAGACCCATCATTGCTATTTTGCCAGGTAGCAGAAAACAAGAAATAGAACGTATGTTTTCTATTATGTTGGATGTAGTTAATGATTTTAAGGAGTATCAATTTGTAATAGCAGGAACAACAAATCTGCCCAAAGAAGCCTATCAAATGGCAATTAATAAAAATTTAAAAGTGGTATTTAATCAAACGTATGCTTTAATGCATAATGCTCATGCGGGAATTATAAAATCAGGAACCTCTACGTTAGAAAGTGCTTTATTTAGATTGCCACAAGTTGTGTGTTATAAAGGCGGAACCGTTTCTTATTCTATTGCTAAAATGGTTGTTGGAGGAAGAGTTAAATACATTGGCTTACCAAATTTGATTTTAGACAAACCTGTTGTTAAAGAATTAATACAAAGCGATTTAAGCTCTAAAAATTTAAAAGAAGAATTAACTAAAATCATTTCTGGAGCAATTAGAGAAGAGATGTTGAAGGAGTACGATGGTTTAATTAAATTACTAGGAAATAGTGGAGCTTCTAAAAAAGTTGCGGAGTTAATGTACAATCACATTCATGCAAAAAAGTAAAATTATATTTATATCTATTGTTTTGCTATTTCTTGTCTCTTGGCAAGTAACGGAAGTTTGTGCTAAATCCATAAAACTTAAAACTAAAACAATCAATTCTGCAACAACAAAAAAAATCTCTTCGGATGAAGTAGTGAATATTAGAATTTTTTCTCAACTAAAAATTCAATCTTTTACTTTTAGCTCTGAAGCTGGTAACTATAGCGTTTGGGCAAATGGCGTTGAAATAGCCAATTCTGCTAAGTTTCCCATTATTAAATTTTCGTATAGTAATGATTCTGTTGAAGTAAAAACTTTTGAAAATATAATTGGAAAATACAAACGAGTTAAAATTTCTAGTCAAGACGTTGTAAAAGCTTTTCGATTAAAGTTAGTTTTACCCGACAGAAAACCAAGATTTTATGAGGATAACTTAATGGTTTCTGCAGAGTTTGGTGATTTAAAATGCATTAATGAAATTATTCTTGATAATTATATTTCAGGTGTTGTGCAAGCCGAATCAGGAAAGCGTTCTTATCAAGAGTTTTATAAAGTACAAGCTATTTTAGCTAGAACATTTGCTTTATCTCATTTACAAAAACATGGAACCGAAGGCTTTAACTTATGCGACCACACACATTGCCAAGCCTATTTTGGTAAAACTACTGAATTAGATATTATGAAAGCTGTTACCGATACAAAAGGGAAAGTAGTAGTGGACGATAATTTAAATTTAATAGATGCGGCTTTTCATAGTAATAGCGGAGGTCAAACCGCTAACTCTGAAGATGTTTGGGGTAGTAAATTATCTTATCTCAGAAGTGTAAATGATACGTTTAGTGTTAAAATGCCAAATGCCAAATGGGAAAGAAAAATGGCAAAAGAAGATTGGCTGTCTTATCTAAAACTAAAACATAATTATCCAATACAAGATTCTAACGCTCGATGGTTAGCGCTCACTTTTAAACAAGAAAACAGAAAACCATTTTTAGAAGCAAATAATATAAAAGTTCCTTTAAAAAATGTTCGTACTGATTTACAACTTAAATCTACTTTTTTTAGTATTTTTCAACAAGGCGATACATTAATATTTAAAGGAAGAGGATTTGGTCATGGCGTTGGCATGTGTCAGGAAGGAGCGATGCGAATGGCAAAATTAGGTTACAAGTATCCTGATGTGATAAATTTTTACTATCAAAAAACACAATTAATTGATTTACATATATTGAGCTTTTTCAAAGATGAATAGTTAAAGATTTTCTAATTCAGATTTTAACTTCTTTGTTAAACTAGATGCAACCAAATTATAACTGTCATCAATCCATTCTTGAATTTGTTTATCAGAAACAAATCCATCACATATAATAGTGTTCCAATGTTGTTTATTCATATGATAGCCAGGTAAAACACAGGGATAATTTTCTCTTAATTCTATGGCTTTTTCGGGGTCACATTTAGCATTAAATTGTACAGGCTGAGAATCTATTCCTGAAAGTAAAAATATTTTCCCCATTACCTTAAATACCAATGTATCTCCTCCAAAAGGAAAACCTTCCTCAACACCTTTTTTATTAATACAATATTCCCTTAGTTCATCCAAATGCATGATTAAATTTATATATTTTTCATTAAACAAAAAATATATCCTTCAAAGCTTTATCTTTGAAGTAAAAATTTCCAGAAATGAACAATCAAGAATCAGCTAAATTATTTGAAAAAGCTAAAGCGTTTTTTCCAGGTGGTGTAAACTCTCCTGTACGTGCATTTAGAAGCGTAGGTGGAACTCCTATATTTATTGATAAAGGAAAAGGATCGCACGTTTGGGACGCTGATGGAAATGAATATATTGATTACTGCGCTAGTTGGGGACCGTTAATTTTAGGTCATGCTAATGAAAATGTATTAAATGCAGTTGAAAAAACAATGCGTAATGGAACATCTTTTGGCGCGCCTACTCGCTTAGAAAATCAACTTGCTGAATTAATATTAACTAATAATCATTATATCGAAAAAATTCGCTTTGTAAGTAGTGGTACAGAAGCAGTAATGAGTGCAATACGCTTAGCAAGGGGTTTTACAGGAAGAAATAAAATTTTAAAATTTGAAGGTTGTTATCATGGACACTCAGATTCACTTTTAGTAAAAGCAGGTTCGGGCTTAGTAACTTTTGGAGAAACTTCTTCTGCTGGTGTGCCAGAAAGTTTTGTTAAAGAAACCATTGTAGTTCCATTAAATAATAAGGAAGCTGTTACTCAAGCTTTTGCTCAATTTAGAGATGAGATTGCATGTGTGATTATTGAACCAATTCCGGCAAATAATGGATTGCTTTTACAAGAAAAAGAATACTTACAATTCTTAAGAGATATTTGTACAACTAATAAAACTTTATTATTGTTTGACGAAGTAATTAGTGGATTTAGAGTTGGTTTTTGTGGCGCTGCTGGTTACTACGATATTAAACCAGACATTATTACTTATGGAAAAATTATTGGTGGAGGATTTCCTGTTGGAGCTTACGGAGCAAGTAAGGAAATTATGGCTTCGATTTCGCCAGAGGGTAATGTATATCAAGCTGGAACTTTAAGTGGAAATCCAGTTGCTATGACAGCAGGTTTTGCTCAATTAACGCAGTGTTTAAAGCCTAATTTTTATAAGGATCTAGAAACAAAAACTCAAATACTAATAACAGGATTGAAAAAGAACACGAAACACGATTTTACAATTTTTAGTATTGGATCTATTTTTTGGTTGGCATTTACCAATAAAAAAGCAATTAGAAGTGCTGAAGATATTGATGTAGATAGTATGAAACACTTTAAAGTTTTATATCATTCTTTATTAGAAAATAATATTTACTCTGGTCCTTCTGGTTACGAAGTTGGTTTTATGAGTGAAGCTCATACTCAAGAAGATATTGATAAAACAATAAAAGCTTTTGAAATTGCATTTCAATCTTTATAAATTGGTTTTCCAGGAAATAGGCTATAAAATTGTAATAAAAAAGAGGTTGTAGCAAAAGTCACAAAATTGCCGACGCAATAAAAAGCCCGTAATCATTAGATTAACGGGCTTTTTATTTGATGAAAAACTGACAAAAATTACTTTTTATACAGCCTCCTTTTTTTTATGTTATTTTTTCATTTCTATTTCAAATCCTTTTTTCTTCCAGTCATCAAATCCTTTTTCTAAATTCACAACGTGTAAAAATCCAAGTTTTTGCATTAACTCTGCACATTCGCCACTTCTTCCTCCGCCAGCACAGTAAATTAAGTATGTTTTTTTCTTATCTAATTTTGAGATAACTACTTCAGCATCTTTTTTAAAATAGTCAATCTGTACGGCACCTTTGATAAACCCTTTATTTTTTAATTCATCATCCGTTCGTAAGTCTATTAAATACGACTTTTTTTCGTTAATTAATTTTTTAAAAGTTGCCGCATCTACATGTTCAATTTTAGTTTGAGCAAAGCTCATCATGGATGCGAATAGAGCAAAAAGAGTGATGATTTTTTTCATATATCTAATTTATTGTTTTTTTATTGTGATACCTGTCTGCCGACGGCAGGTGGTATAATATTTATCTTCTCCCGATAGTTATCGGGATGTGTTTGTGCTGACCTTAACATGGTTATTTCATACTTTTTATTTAAAAGTTAATAGCCAATCAATCGCTTTTTGTTTATCATCAAATAGTTTCATTTTCATGGTTTGTTGATGAGTTAGTTTAATAATAAAGTTGATTAAAATTCTATGCGCTAAAGATTTTACAATAACAGCTGTGGCTTTAGTCATTTCATTAGATTGTGGCTTCGAAGAAAATTCTCTGGCTTCTTTAGAAATAGTTGAATCAAGACCACTTTCTACCAAAATTAAATGCTTGTTGATGCTATCATATTTAGATTTTAAAAATAAGTATTGTTTTGTAGAATCTTCTAATTCAATTTGAATATCATCTTTAAATTTAGTAAAAAATAATATCATTATCCCAAAACTCTATAATTGAAGCTCGATCGGTAATCGATTCAATAACAGCGTATTTTTGCAATATCTATTATCATGAATTAAAAAGTTACTAATTTTTTCGTTTTAATAAAGCCATGTAAAAACCATCAAATCCTTCGCTTGGTAAGATAGTTTTGTCTTTAATAAATTCAAATTCTTTATTATTTGATAAGAATTCATCTACTTGTTTTCTGTTTTCACTAGGTAAAACACTGCAGGTGGAGTACACTAATTGCCCGCCCTTCTTTGTCATCGATGAATATTCGCTTAATATTTTTTTCTGAATATCTTTTGTGCGTTCAATAAAATCGGCATTCAATTTCCATTTAGCATCTGGGTTACGTTTAATAACTCCGGTTCCACTACAAGGTACATCTAGCAATACTCTGTCGGCTGTATTTTCTAAACGTTTAATGGTTTTGGTTCCTTCAATTAAGCGCGGTTCAATATTGCTAGCAGTTGCTCTACGAGCACGTTTTTTTAATTCATCTAATTTCCATTGAGTAATGTCCATTGAAATAATGCGACCTTTATTTTGCATTAAGGCTGCAATATGTAATGTTTTGCCACCTCCACCAGCGCAGGCATCAATAACACGCATACCAGGCTCAACATTTAAAAATTCTGATATATATTGTGATCCTGCGTCTTGTAGTTCAAATAATCCTAATTTAAATAAAGGATTTGAAAATAAATTTTGACGTTTTGATAAAATCAATGCATCATCATAGCCTTGTAAAAACTCAACGTCTACTTCTTGCTCTGCTAAATGTTGTTTTAAAATGGCTTTTTTTGTTTTTAAAGTGTTTACACGTAAAACAACTTCTGCTTGTTCATTCAAGGATTTTGCTTCCTGCTCCCAAACATCTTTGCCTAGTTCACTTTCGCATAAATCCCACAACCAATCTGGATATGATTGAAGTATTTTTTGGTCATTAATAGCTTTGTATTTATCTAAGATTATTTTTTCGTTCAAATTTTTAAAATCTCGTTCATCAGGCATAGGTAAATGTCTTGCGATAAAATAAACACCTAAAATGTCCCAAAAACTATCGGTAGTATCTGCTAAATAGCTTAATAATCTGTAATTGCGAACAATGTCATACGTTGTTTCGGCTATAAAACGACGGTCGCGGCTACCAAATTTTGGATTTTCTTTTAAGGTTTTTTCAATGACTTTATCTGCATATTTATTATCTATAAAAATGGTGTTTAAAGCATTAACTACAGACTGTAATAATATACGGTGCGGTTTAGCTTGTTTGATGATTTTTTTACTCATGAACCCAAAAAGTTTAGAGTTCGAAGTTACTTTATTTTTTTATTATATTTACCTATTACCAAACATACAAACTATGACTAAATTTTTGATTTCGTTTTTATTACTATCTTCTTTACTGTTTGCTCAAAACAAGAAGCATATTTTATTGAAAAATGCCGTGGCTCACATTGGTAACGGAGAAGTGATTGAAAATAGTTTGGTATCAATTAAAGATGGAAAGATTGATTTAATAGCAGATGCTAGATTAATTAAAATTGATATTACAAAATTTGACACTACAATTGAATTATTTGGTAAACATATTTATCCTGGATTAATTGCTCCCAATTGTATTTTAGGTTTACAAGAGGCAGAAGCCGTTCGTCAAACAAGTGATTATGCTGAGGTTGGGCTATTTAACCCACACATTAGAAGTTTAATAGCATATAATGCAGAGAGTAAAATTTTAGAAACCGTTAAAACAAATGGTGTTTTATACACACAATCTACTCCACGATATGGAGTTATTAGTGGAATGTCGTCTGTTTTAGCAACAGATGGTTGGAATTGGGAAGATGCGGTGATTAAAGCAGATGATGGTGTGCATGTCAATTTTCCAAAGTCTATTCAGCGCCACGGATGGTGGGCAGAACCGCAGCCTAGTGATAAGAATAATAAATACACTGAGCAGGTAAATGAATTAAGTTCTTTTTTTGAAAATGCATTAGCGTATTATAATACAACTAACGTTACTGAAAAGAACTTGCGCTTTGAAGCAATGAAAGGAATTTTTGATGGTTCTAAAAATTTATATATTCATGCAGATTATGTGAAAGATATTATTTGTGCTATTAATTTTTCTAAAAAGTATGCTGTCAAAAAAATAGTATTAGTTGGCGGAAAAGACAGTTATAAAATCACGAAGATGTTAAGAGAAAACAATGTAGCTGTGATGATAAATCGTTTACATGATTTACCTGATTTGCCTGAGGCAGAAACGGATTTGTTATATAAGTTGCCATATTTATTACAAAAAGATTCCGTGATGTTTTGTCTACAAAACCAGGGAGATATGGAAGCAATGAACGCTCGTAATATTGCTTTTTTAGCTGGCACAGCTGCTGCTTATGGCTTAACTAAAGAGCAAGCCTTGCAAAGTGTAACTTTAAATTCGGCAAAAATTTTAGGAATTGATAAATTAGTTGGAAGTATTGAAACTGGTAAACTAGCTTCTATTGTAGTTTCGGAGGGTGATATTTTAGACATGAAAACCAACAAAATTATTTTGGCTTACATCAATGGAAGACAATTGAATCTTAATAATTTTCAATTAGATTTATATAGAAAATATTCTAATAAATTAAAAATTAAGGAATGATTTTTTTGTATGCACTTTGCTAGCCACGCTTCAGTGTGTTTGCATTTTTTTGCGATTAAAATATAATATGATCATCAAATCAAATTTTATAGATATTGTAATCAGAGAAACTTATCCTGCTCAACTTGTTTTGACCAATCAAACTGTTGAAGAAGTTGCGGATGCTTACACTAAATTAGGTAAACGCATTAAAAAATTAGGAAGTAAATTACGTGCGCCTTATATGAGTGTATCATTGATGGCATTATTGGTAATTCCTGAATTAATATTAAGTGATAAAGGTTTGTTTAACGGAAAGCGTTTTGAGTTTACAGATGTGTTTGTGAATTAATGAAAATAACTTTAAAAATATGTATCCCTATTTTTTTAATAGGTGTTCTTTCTTCCTGGATTTATTCAGAAGGAGATAACGGATACTTTACCTATTTAAGAGGGAAAAAACAATATGTGCTTGTTCAAGGAACTGGTGAGCCTACTATTGTATTTTTAACTGGAAAGGGACGTGATTGTAAGGATTTTAAAAAAGTATACGACAAGTTAAAAAAGACCAATCAGATTTTTGCTTACGATAGGGCAGGGATTGGACAATCAGAAGCATTTAAAGGAGATAGAACAGTTGATACAATGGCCTTTGAATTACATGCATTATTAGTAAAAGAAAAAATTAACCCCCCTTATATTTTGGTGGGGCATGCTTTAGGAACATATATTATGCGTTGTTATGTGAATATGTATCCAAAGGATGTTTCTGGAATGGTGTTAGTTGACCCTTCTCATGAATATGAATTTAAGCAAGGTTTAGAAATTAGAAGTGATTCTGATAAGATTGTTTTTAGAGATGATTTTAAATCTTATTTAAAATTAGAAGGAAAATACAAAGCACATAAAGCAGAGTCTAAACAATGTTTTGATTTTGATAGTTCAGGATTTTCTACCAATCAACGAATAGTGAAAGATTTAAAAATCCCTTCTGATATTCCAATCACAATTATGATTGCCAGAAAAACAGATGCAGATAATGATTATGTTAATAAAGAAATGGAATATCGTATTCAGTATTTCGAGAATTGGAAAATATTTAATCCAAAAACAATAGTTATTTCATCCTATAAAATAGGCCATTTTATTCAAAAAGATGCGCCAGATATGGTAATTGAAGAGGTTAATAAGATAATTGATAAGTTGAAATTAAAACAAAATGATTAGACAAATTCCATATAAACTGGCAATTCATATAGTGCTTATTATTTTAAGCATGGTGAGTATTTTTCACCTATTAGTTTTGACTCAAGTAATACCCTTTAATATAGTTTGGGCTGGTAAAATAAATAGTGTTAATGAAATGAGAGTATTTGAATTTTTTTCATTAACTATTAATACAGTTCTAATATTGGTTATTGCGATTAAGGTTAATTATTTAAAATGGAATGTATCCGTAAGATTTATAAACGGATTTATTTGGGTTATTTTCTTTTTATTTAGTTTAAATATGATTGGAAATTTATTTGCTACTACAAACTTTGAGAAATTTGTGTTTACTCCAATGACATTTATTTTAGCTGTATTGTGCTTGAGAATAGTTAGAGAAAAAGAAGTAAAGGATAACTAGTTACTTTTTTTTGCATCATTATAACAATCTCTGCATAATGGCTCGTAACTATCGGTTTCACCTAATAACACTAAACTTGTTTCTTTAGAGATACGATGAGAAATATGAGCTAAACTTCCACAACGCATACAAATCGCATGAACTTTAGTTACATATTCTGCACTTGCTAATAATACAGGAATAGGACCAAAAGGCTGCCCTTTATAATCCATGTCCAAACCTGCAATAATTACACGCACTCCGCTATCGGCTAATTGATTGCAAACGTTTACGAGCTCCATGTCAAAAAATTGTGCTTCGTCAATTCCCACAACATCTACATCATTTGCTAATAATAAAATATTGGAACTAGAAGGAACAGGTGTGCTATGTATTTCGTTACCTTGATGAGAAACTACTTTTTCTTCGTGATAGCGAGTGTCTATTTGTGGTTTAAAAATTTCTACTTTTTGTTTAGCAAATTGCGCACGTTTCAAACGTCGTATTAATTCCTCTGTTTTACCAGAAAACATCGAGCCGCAAACCACTTCAATCCAGCCTTTGCGTCCTGTACTATGTTTAATGTTTTCTAAAAACATGTTTATTATATATTGATAACAAAATCTAAAAATAAACTAAGTATCTATAAAATGCTGTATTTTTAATCTTTAATTATACACATTATGCAAATGGATATTTTACAGAAACAGCTTCAAACGTCATTACAAGAATTAAAAACGGCAATTGATAAATTTGAAAAACATCCTTCGCCTAGCACTCAGTATACTGAGCAATTGCATGCAGCGATTCAACAAACTAATAAATTTGTATCTGCTTACTTAGTTTTAAAAGAACATAAAGATGTGTCTCCTGATTTGAATTTACATCTAAAGTTAATGAATATTCCTACATCCGAAGAAAAAAATGCCATCATTGATCCAATTAAGGAACAAGTAATTGAGTCGACTCCAGTTGTAGTTAAGGAAGAAATTAAACTAGTCGAAGAAATTAAACAACCTGCGATTGAAAAAGTGATTGAGCCTGTAGTTGAAAATATTCAGCCTAAGATTACTGAAATACCAGTTACTAAAGAGTTGCCAAAAATTGTGATAAACATTAATGATAAATTTAGATTTATTAATGAGTTGTTTGCCGCTAATGTAATTGAATATAATATTGCTATTGAACAAATTAATGCGGTTAATTCTATTAATGAATTGAATAATTATTTAAGCGGATTAAAATCAATTTATGGATGGAAAGAAGATAATGAAGTAGTGAAAAATTTATACACATTAGCACAAAAACGTTTTTCTTAAATAGTAAATATCAGTTCGTCCTGATAGCTATCGGGAGAAGTCGAGAAGGAATCCTTTAACTCAATTGGTAGATATTGAAAATGCATTATGAGATATATCGTATTTATTATAACTTTCTTTTTTCTTCTAAATTCCTACAGCCAAGATACAGTTTACGCTCGTCGGGTTATTAAAAAACTGTGTTCTAAGGAATTATTAGGAAGAGGTTATGTTAATGATGGAGTGAATAAAGCTGCTACTTATATTTCTAAAGAATTAAAAACAATTGGCTTAGCAAAATTTGGAAAATCTTATTCTCAATCTTATTCGTTCCCTGTAAATACATTTGCCAATTCAATGTCAGTTATAGTGAATGGAAAAACATTAACAGCAGGTAAACATTATTTAATAGATCCAAGGGCTAAAACTGTCAAAGCAGAATTTCAATTATTTAAGAAAGATAGTTTGACTTATGAGGCTAATGATGGCAGACGACCAGCGCCGTTAAAAGTAAAATTGAGAAAAAAATTAACTTATACGGTAGCAACCGAATTATCCGACACAACTATTGTAGAGTTATTAAAAGATTCATTTCCTAATGAGTTAAAAACAATGGATGTGATTTTTGAAAACAAATTTGTGTCTAATTTCAAATGTCAAAATTTAGTTTCTTACGTGAATGGAACTCAACAGCCAGATAGCTTTATTGTGTTTACGGCGCATTATGATCATTTAGGGGCTATGGGTAAGGATGCTTATTTTCCTGGCGCTAATGATAACGCTAGTGGGGTAAGTGTATTATTAAATTTAGCAAAGTATTATAAAAAAAATCCTTCAAAATATTCAATTGCTTTTATTTTCTTTAGTGGCGAAGAAGCTGGTTTATTAGGTTCTAGATATTATTCAGAGAATCCAATTTTCCCTTTATCAAAAATAAAATTCTTAACTAATTTAGATTTATTAGGAACAGGAGATGATGGTATTATGGTTGTAAATGCTACTGTATTTAAAGAACAATTCGAGAAATTAAAACAGATTAACGATTCTAAAAATTACGTTAAACAAATAAAGCAACGTGGCAAAGCTGCTAATAGCGATCATTATTGGTTTACACAAAAAGGGGTGCCAAGTTTTTTTATTTATACCATGGGCGGTATTCAAGCTTATCATGATATTTATGATGTCGAAAAAACATTGCCTCTTACTAAATACATCGAGGTATGTAAACTCTTAATTGAGTTTAATGCTAAACTTTAAAACAACAAGTAATATTGCTCCAAAGTCATCAATGTATCTGGACCATTGTATCCTTTTTCTTTTGCTAAATTCAAAAGTTTTGGAAGAGAAGGAGCTTCCTCTTTTTTCTCGGTGTCAAAATTAAATAAGATGTAATGATAAATTGTTTTGTTAGTACGAGTCGAAGAAACAGCTTGTTCCATTAAAATATAATTTTTATCAAAAGCTATTTTATTGATATGACTAATTCCTGAATATACTTCTCCATTATCATTCTCATCAAATCGAGTGACGTTAACCTCATTATACAGTTCCCCATCTAAATGGGCATACATACTATGTATAGAAAAAGGATAGCGCAATGGATAGCGGTAATAATCTTTAAAACCTAAATAGCTGTAAAATTCTTCAGGTTCATTTCCTGCAGATGGTAAATAGCTTTTTAGTAATTTTATTTGAGAAGAAGTGCCATTTGATTGATGCATATCGATATTTTGATAATTGGATAAACTATCAGATATGTTTTCAAATTGATTAATAGTATTGTCCTTAAAACTCTCTACAGCATTTATAGTTTTTTGTACAAACGTAAAAATACAAATTAGAAGCCCTGTGATAGTGCATAAAAATACAGTTAGCCAAATCCATTTACTAGACTTATTATTGGCAAATGCAATGACTCCAAAAATAAGAGCAATCACAGTTAGAATTAAACAAATAACTCCTAAGCCTATTAATAATGCGGCTGTAAAAAACATTTGGTTAAAAACTATAAAGGAATGTTGCCGTGTTTTTTCTTAGGTAATTTTGCGACCTTGTTTTCAAGCATTTTATAAGCGCGAATTAATTTTTCACGCGTATCCTCTGGTTTAATGACTTCGTCAATGTATCCTCTTTCTGCAGCCCTGTAAGGGTTTGCAAAATGTTCAATATACTCTTTTTCTTTTTCTAAAAGTTTTGCGGCTGGATCTGCTGCTGCTGCAATTTCAGTTTTGAAAATAATTTCAGCTGCACCTTTAGCTCCCATTACTGCAATTTCTGCACTTGGCCATGCGTAATTCATATCCGCACCGATATGTTTACTGTTCATTACATCATAAGCCCCTCCGTAGGCTTTACGTGTAATAACAGTTATTCTAGGAACAGTAGCTTCACAAAATGCATATAATAATTTTGCTCCATTGTTAATGATGCCATGCCATTCTTGATCAGTACCTGGTAAAAAGCCTGGAACGTCTTCAAATACTAATAAGGGAATGTTAAAGCAATCACAAAATCTAACAAAACGTGCAGCTTTATTTGAACAGTTATTGTCTAATACACCTGCTAAAAATGCTGGTTGATTTGCAACAATACCGATGCTTTTTCCTGCTAAGCGCGCAAAACCAACAACAATGTTTTCAGCATAATTTTTATGCACTTCTAAAAATGATGCCTCATCAATCACACCTTCAATTACTTCTCTGATGTCGTAAGGTTGGTTAGCATTATCCGGTATAATAGAATTTAAAGCAGTACGTTTTTCGTTGCCATTACTTTCGTAAGGAATGCTTGGCGCATCATCCTCACAATTTTGAGGCATATAGCTTAATAATGCTTTAATGTTATTAATACACTCAATTTCGTTAGCACAAGAAAAATGTGTAACGCCAGATTTCATAGAGTGTGCAGATGCACCACCTAACTCTTCGGAAGTTACCTCTTCGTGTGTTACAGTTTTCACAACGTTAGGTCCAGTTACGAACATGTAACTTGTATTCTCTACCATCATAATAAAATCAGTGATAGCTGGACTATAAACTGCACCACCAGCGCAGGGACCCATAATTGCGGATAACTGTGGAATTACTCCAGAAGCCATCGTGTTTTTATAAAAAATATCAGCGTAACCACCTAAAGAAACTACACCTTCTTGAATTCGAGCTCCGCCACTATCATTTAAACCAATTAATGGTGCGCCATTTTGCATAGCTAAATCCATAATACGACATATTTTTTCTGCGTGAGTTTCAGATAATGAACCCCCAAAAACGGTAAAGTCTTGAGAGAAGACATATACTAATCTTCCGTTAACTGTTCCATATCCAGTTACTACACCATCTCCCAAATATTTTTCTCTTTCTAGGCCAAATTCAGAGGAACGGTGAGTAACAAACATTCCAATTTCTTCAAAGCTGCCTTCATCTAATAAGAAGTGTAAGCGTTCACGAGCTGTTAATTTCCCTTTTTTATGTTGAGAATCAATACGTTTTTGTCCACCACCTAAAAGTGCTTCTGCTTGTTTTTCTTCAAGTAAAGATAATTTTGAGTTCATATCATTTATTTTAATTTCACCCTTAGGTGCTAATGTTGTATCCATTTATTTTAAAGGTTTAAATATACAATTTTGTGTAAATAGTTATACTTTTTTTTGTCCGTGAAAAGGTTTTTTATTTCCATGTTTTGCCCCACTGGTTTTACCTTTCCCTCCAAATCCACGTGGTTTTTCAAATTTCTTTTTTGCCGCATCTGGGTTGTATTCTGGTCCGGCACCAAATTCTTCTGGAATAGGCATTTTCATAACATCAATACCCATTAAAGCTTCTATTTGTGCAAAACGTGGTTGATCTTTTTCATTTATAAATGTAATTGCTACACCTTCTTTTGCTGCACGTGCCGTTCGGCCTATACGATGAATGTAATCTTCAGGGTCTGGTGGTGCATCAAAATTAACAACTAAAGAAATACCATCTACATCTATACCACGAGATAAAATATCTGTGCCTATCAGGATACGCAATTTTCGAGATTTAAAATTTCTCATAATCTCTTCGCGTTGTGTTTGTTCTAAATCCGAGGAGAATCCTTGAACTGAATAGTTTAATGTTTTAAAGGTCTGAGCTAGTTCTTTTACTTTTTCTTTGGTTGAAGAGAAAATAATGACAGAAGAAAAATCTTCATTTTTTAAAATTTCTTTTAATATTTTTTCTTTTTGTCCATCGTAAACTACATATGCTTGTTGCACAATGCCTGCTGCGGGTTTAGAAATAGCAATATTGATGGATTCCGGATTTTGTAATAGATGTCCAGCAAGCACTCTTATTTTTGGAGCCATGGTAGCCGAGAACATTACTGTTTGTCTTTTCTCAGGCACGTATTTTAAAATAGTTTTAATATCATCAGCAAAACCCATATCTAACATACGATCAGCTTCATCTAATATTAAATGTTCGATGCTGTCAAACTTTACATCGCCCGATTGTAATAAGGCAATTAAACGTCCGGGTGTTGCAATCACAATATCCACGCCTTCGCGTAAAGCTCTTGCTTGACGTTCCCATGTTACGCCATCATTGCCGCCATAAATGCCAATAGAACTGACTCCACAAAAGTAGGCCATGCCTTCAATTTGTTGATCAATTTGCAATACTAGTTCGCGAGTAGGAGCAATAATTAAAGTGTTGATGCCCCCTTTTTTTGTTTTGATAATTTTATCTAAAATAGGCAGTACAAATGCAGCGGTTTTTCCAGTACCAGTTTGGGCACAGGCAATTAAATCTTTACCATCCTGGATAACAGGAATGGCTTGTTGTTGTATTGGAGTAGGTAGTTTGTAACCCATAGATTGCAAACCATCTATTAATGATTGATCGAAATTAAAATCGTTGAATGTCAATTGTATGTTGTGTTAAATTATTTGTATAAATGTTTAGAGAGATTTAAAAATCTTAACCACATAGGCACATAGGAATTATAATTTATAAAGAAAATAATAGAAGCTGCGCTTTTCATATAGTACTCTGTATAAAAACTTGTTTTCTATCTTTAACTTTTTTCCTATGATTCTATGTGGTTAAAAAATAACCCACAAAATCAGGGCTAATTTACTAAATTTATGACTGAAACACTACAAAAATGTACTGGATAAAAACCTCACACATTAATACGATTCATGGCTTTTCAACGCGAAATGGTGGCGTTTCGCCAGCTCCGTTTTTGAGTTTAAATTTAGGAGGGACGGAAGATTTATCTGAGAATATTGTTGAGAACAGAAAACGAGCTTTATTAGATTTGGGTATTGATATGAGTCAAGTATCGTATTTAAATCAAATACATAGTAATATTGTTTGCCAGGCAAGTGCAGGAAAACAAACAGGAGATGCTTTAGTGACCAATCAAAAGAACATAGCCATTGCTGTTGGTGCAGCTGATTGTTATCCTGTTTTATTTTATGATGAAAAAAATCAAGTAATTGGAGCTGCTCATTGTGGTTGGAAAGGCACACTGGCTAAAATTTTAAATAATACGATTGATGAGATGGTGCGATTAGGCGCAGAAGTTTCTGAGATTAAAGTCGCTATCGGGCAAGGGATTTGTAAAACCAATTATCAAGTAAGTGAAGAGGTGATTCAGCAATTTAATGATGCTGGTTTTAGTAAGGATTGTTGGGAAAGCAGACAATTAGATTTGTTGCAAGCCAATAAGTTTGTGGCTATAGAAAGTGGAATTGAACCAAAAAATATCTGGAGTATGAATCGTTGTACAACAGAAGATGATTTTTTCTCCTACAGAAGAGACAACGGAAAAACAGGAAGAATGTGGGCAGTAATTATGCTCACATAATTATTGAGCTTTGTAAATAGCTGTTACCGAATCCATATTTTCTAAATATGTTTTATATATCTTTAATTGTTTTTGTCTTTCTTCATCTGTAATGCGGGCAGGAGAAAAACATATAAATGGAGGCTTCACGGTCATTCCTGCAAAATATAACATGCCATGTTGTATAGGATATAAAATGGTTTCTAGATTGCCATTTTTTCCAGTAGCACCATAAGCAATTTCTGGTCCCCCAGTAGTGAGGGTTAAAAATGCCGTTTTGTTTTTATATGTACCATTATCGTAAACTCCTTTACCTGCGCCATATACCAAACCCATTGCAAATACTCTATCTACCCAGCCTTTTAAAATTGCGGGTAAGCCAAACCACCATAATGGGAAATTAAAAATTAAAGTGTCACACCATTCTAATTTTTCCATTTCTGTTTTTAGCTCAGGTGTAAATAAATTGTTTTGATGAGCATTTACTTGTTCCATTTGATATTTAAAAAAATCAGGATTCTGTATAGCTGTAAAATCATGTTTGTCTCCAACAGGATTAAAACCCATGGCATATAAATCAGATACTTTTACTTCTGCTCCTTGCGATTGAAAATAAGCAACTGCTTCATTTTTCAAACTACTGCAAAATGATTTGCTCTCAGGGTGAGCATGAATGATTAATATTTTTTTCATTTTTCGATTAATGATATTTATAACCGATGCTTACTATACCAGTGAAACAATTTTGATGATAGGGTTTTAGAAAGTAAGGATCTTTTCTTTCAAAAATAGGCCTGTTCCAACCAGGATTAGTCACATCATATTCTGCCTCTAAGATAACAGAAATAGAAATACGTTTGATAATCAGTTTAGGTTGTATCATTATTTTTGGAGAAAAGAATTGATTTTTTTGAGAGATGTATTCATTTTTACTTAAAGTGGTTCTCCCTGTATTAAATCCAATGTATCCAGATATGCTCAATGTTTTTTTAGATGTACCTATTCCATAACCAATGCCACAGCCTATGGCGTAGCCTGATATTTTAGTATTTAGACTGTTTTCTATCATAACGCGTGTTGGAATGATTTTATAATAGTTTATTTGATCATATATTCTTCCTTTTGTATTGAATGTGTGATTGAAGAACGGCAAAACGAATGAATTGACTTTTTATGGTAGTCTTTTAATTTTTTTGTCGTTATTGGGATTGTGTTTTTTTTGGGAGAATCAATCTCAAACACAGATTTCTTTGCTATGTATGAGATTGCTTCGTCGCTGAAAAAAGCTTCTCGCAATGACGTTGCCGCAGGGTTACAAATTGCGAAGAGAGGGTTTTATTATTTATATTTTATTTCTCGAAATAAATTCAGTTACCGACATTAACATAAATCTTACCTGTTCATTGTTATATTCATCATATTTACCATGTGCAGCTTTGTTTCTTAAATCTAACCATCCTACTACATTTTTTGATCTAAAGCATTATAAACTGTAGCCTTTGTTAATTCTGCATTTAATAAATCTGCTTTTTTTGTTATAGTTTTATCTTCTTTAATAATATAAAGATCTATTTTGTTTTTAGTACATAGTTGTTTTAAATGTTCCTCTAGATCACTTCCTATCATTACGGCTGCTGCATCTTTGAATTTTTCGTCTAAAAGGTGTTCGGCCATTTCTAAAAAATCTGAAAATATTTCAGCAGATATTAATCCTTTAAAACTTAAAATCCAACCTCCTTCTATTTCTGATTTTATTGATTTTAAAATACCTCTTCCTATTTCAGTTTGTTCCGGGGAATTTCTTAACACCTTATTTTCGAAATCTTGATAATATGGGTGGTCTTTTGAATATAATCCTAATATAAATGAAAGTGAAGAACTTCTAAATTCATTAAATATTTCCGAATCCACATATGGAACTGAGAACTTTGAATTAGTATGTTTTTTAGTTGCTAATGTTCTATCGGCAAGTGAAATTAGTTCATTTATTCTTTCTTGATATTTATTGGATTTCATTTTCTTTTAATTTCTAATATAAATTTAATCCTATTCTTCTAATTACCTATAAACAAAAAAAACTCATCCGTTTATCAGATGAGGGTTTCTTTTTTATTGTTGCTTAATATTAATCTACGTTATCGTGTATAAACCTTTGTTTGGTCTAATCTCATTGTTTTCTCCTAAAGTATATTGAGATACTTGTTTTAACACCTGTCAGGTTTATAGCAAAGTTTTCATGAAACCTGACAGGTGCATTAAAGGGAAAAACAAAAAACCCTCATCAGCCAGTGGGCGGACGAGGGTTTCTTTTTTATTGTTGCTTAATATTAATCTACGTTATCGTGTAAAAACGTTTGTTTGGTCTAATCTCATTATTCTCTCCTAATGTATAACGAGATACTTGTTTTAACACCTGTCAGGTTTATAGCAAAGTTTTCATGAAACCTGACAGGTGTATTAAAGGGAAAAACAAAAAACCCTCATCAGCCAGTGGGCGGACGAGGGTTTCTTTTTATTGTTGTTTAATATTAATCTACGTTATCGTGTAAAAACGAATTGTTTGGTCTAATCTCATTGTTTTCGCCTAATGTGTAACGAGATACTTGAGAATCAGTAGAAGGCGTAGAACTTGTATTATCTAAGTTTACTTGTTTACGTTGCCAAGCAGAAGTTTTTTCTAAGTCGTTTAAACCTTCAGGAGTTTTCATTTTTAAGGTCAACTCTTTTAATTTTTTGATGCGCTCTTGTGCTAAACGAATTTGCTCTTCGCGGCTATTGCTTTCAGCTTGGATGATGTCGTTTACTTCTGCTTCATTAGAAGAAATATCATTAATGATAAATTCTTGTTTAGAAGCTTCCACAACTGTTTCTTTAACATAAGTGATAGGAGTTTCGTTCACTGGCTCATCTAAAGAATATACTTTAAAAGCAGGTTTTTCGTCTACTGAGTTTATCGAAGTATCTTCCTTTATTTCGCTTACAATTGGAGCAGTTGGTACTTCAACTTTATTAATAATTGGAGTTTCAACTGTTTCTTCTTTTACAAAAATAAATGGTTCGTTAGTTTGTATTTCATCAATAATAGATGTTTGGATTGGCCCAACTTTGGCAACACTAGGTTCATCTAAACGAACAATTTTACGTTCTTGAAAAGTTGGTGTTTCATAACCTGAATTAATTTTTGAATTAAATCCTGTTGCAATAATAGTTACAGATACGTTATCTCCTAAAGATGGATCAGTACCGTAACCTGTAATTAATTCAGCGGTACCTCCAGCTGCTTCTTGAATAAAGTCAGTAATCTCACCAAACTCATCCATTTCAATATCATCGCTACCGCTCATGATATTTAATAAGACATGACGAGCGCCAGAAATATTATTGTCATTTAATAATGGAGAAATTAATGCATTCTCTACTGCGCGTAAAGCACGTTTCTCTCCACTAGCAATAGCAGAACCCATGATTGCTACACCGCTATCTTGCATGACTGTTTTCACATCATTAAAATCTACATTCACATGCATGTGTAAGCCGATGATTTCTGCAATTGATTTTGCGGCGCTCGTTAAAACGTTATCAGCATGAGCAAATGCTTCTGTCATTTTTAAGCTTCCATAAATTTCACGTAGTTTATCGTTATCAATAACAATTAACGTGTCTACGTATTTTTTCATTTCTTCTAAGCCTTTCTCAGCTTGCTCTCTACGTTTTTTTCCTTCAAAAGAAAATGGAATCGTAACTATACCAACTGTTAAGATACCTAACTCTTTTGCAATAGACGCAATTACTGGAGCTGCACCAGTACCTGTACCACCACCTAAACCAGCTGTGATAAATACCATTTCAGTATTGTCTTTTAATATATCTTTAATTTCTTCAATGCTCTCTAGGGCAGAGTCGCGACCGATCTCAGGTTTAGCGCCTGCACCTAGTCCTCTTGTTAAAGAGTTTCCTAATTGTATTTTATGAGGCACTGGGCTTTTACCAAGTGCTTGTTTATCGGTATTGCATATAATGAAATCAACCCCTTTAATTCCTAAACGGAACATGTGATTTACAGCGTTACTTCCGCCGCCACCAACGCCAATTACTTTTATAATTGAGCTTTCTTCTTGTGGTAATTCAAATTGCATCATGGTATGTAGTTTTTGTTGTTTGTATTTTTGTTTTTTATTTGAACCATATAAGTCATAAAAGGACATATAAGTTGAATTGTTTTATTTTTTCTGCCTCTTCGATTCTCGACTTCGCTCGAAGTGATAAACCTGTATTTTGTTTATACCTAAGTCCCCTTAATCTCTTTCGTCTCTTTCGTCCCTTATTCTACATCATCGCTCATCCAATCCTTAGCTCTGCTAATTAAGGAGTCGAAGAAGTTTCCTGCTTTTTGTTTAGAGTGACCGGTTACTTTTTTCTCTGCTTTTTGTTTTGCTTCTTCAGTTTTAACTAAAACTTTTTCTTCTACTGCTTTTGTAGAGTTAGTGCCGCGTTTTAATTCACGCTCGTATTTTTCAATACCTTTCATTACCAAGCCTACACCTGTTGCATACATTGGATTTTTTAATTCATCATCAGCACCAGCTAAGTGTTCGTTAGGTGTTCCAATACGACAATCCATACCAGTAGTTAACATCACTAATTGAGGTAAGTGTTTTAATTGAGCGCCACCACCTGTAACAACGATACCACCAGCTAATTTGCGTTCGAAACCAGAAGATTTAATTTCAAATAATACGAACTCTAAAATTTCTTCCATACGCGCTTGAATAATTTGCGCTAATGTGTTTACCGAAATTTCTTTGTGTGGACGACCTCTTAATCCTGGGATAGAGATCACTTCGTTCATTTGATTTTCTTGCGCTAAAGCCGAACCAAAACGTATTTTTAATTGCTCCGCTTGTGTTTTAATAATACCACAACCTTCTTTAATATCATCAGTAATAATGTTTCCACCAAAAGGAATCACAGCTGTATGACGAATAATACCATCATAGAAAATGGCTACGTCAGTTGTTCCGCCACCAATATCAACTAATACAACACCTGCTTCTTTTTCTTCGTCACTTAATACGGCATCAGCACTTGCTAATGGCTCTAAGTGTAAATCAACAGTTGTTAATTTTGCTCTATCCACACATTTAAAAATATTTTTTACTGCACTTACTTGTCCAGTAATAATATGGAAGTTTCCTTCTAAACGAATCCCAGAATGCCCGATAGGATTACGAATTCCGCTTTCGTTATCAATAATATATTCTTGAGGAATCACGTGAATAATTTCTTCACCTGGACTCATCACTAAACGGTGCATGTTGTCAATTAATTGATCCACGTCGTTTTGAGAAACCTCTTCTTCTAATGATTTACGAGTAACCATACCACGGTGCTGCATACTTTTAATATGTTGCCCTGCAATACCAACGATTACCTCTTCAATATCAATATTTGCTTTATCGCCAGCAATTTTAATAGCTGCTTTAATAGACTCAATAGTTTGCTCAATATTAGCCACTACACCACGGTGTACTCCCAATGATTCGGATTTACCGATGCTTAAAATTTCTACTTTACCGTGATCGTTTTTATAACCAACGATAGCGGCAATTTTAGTTGTTCCAATGTCAAGACCTACCACTAGTTCCGCATTTTCTGGCATTTGTTTTCCTACGTGCTTATTGTCCATATTCTTATTTTTTAGTCTTGCCTATCGGTAGACAGGTGCAAACCACTTGGTTCTTATATTTTATATTAATAGTTGAATATTTATTCCAACCATCTGTTTTATTTAATCCGTCGGTATAAAATAATTTTAGCTTGTCAAATTTCTCTTGAAAATCTTTCGCTTCTCCAAAAATTATTTTATGATTGCCAATTGAAGGATATAACTCTAATTCCTTATCTGGCGTTACATTTATTTGATGTATCAGGCTTGCTAACACAGAGTCTTTAGCGATAAATGCAGAGATTTTATAAATATCATCTAGTACACTTACTTTACTAAATACTTCGTGCTTAGCAATGGTTGTAATTGGAAACTGATATCGTGAGGCAAATGGTTCGATGATGTATCCTGTAGCAATTAATACACGAGCGGTGTATTTATCACTTAAAGGCATTAGTTTTGATTTGTCATCAATGTAATAACTTTCGCCATCTAAGTTGATTACTCGAACTAATGGTGTGCGTTGTGTTACATCGATGTTTACATCTCCATTTACATCTACGGCAATGTCTGCATTTTCAACAGCTGGGTGAGAGTTTAAAGCTTTCTCTAAACTATTTACATCAATATTTTTTAAAGAGGCATGTAAAATAGAATCATTTCTGTCTTTAAAAAATTCTTTTACATCTTCTTCATCAATAAAGGTGTTAACTTCTGTGTTGTTTACCGACACGTATAAGTTTTCAGCTCCCACGTTTTTTTCTTTGCCAGTGGCAAAAGCTAAAGACGCTAATAGACCCGATAATCCAATAATCCAAAGAACGATAACTATTATTTTTCTAAAATTAATTTTTTTCATTTTGTTATTTAACCGCAAAGGGCGCTGAGTTTATGCAAAGAGCGCTAAGAGGTTTGTTTTTCATTCAGTAGTTTTTCAATCGGTAAAATCAACGTGTCTATATCTCCTGCACCTAATGTCATCACTACTTGTGGTGGATGTGTTTTTAAAAACTCAATCACGTTTTCTTTTTTTACTAAAAATTTGTGCGTGCTTTTCATTTTATCTAACAACATCTGCGAATTGATTCCTTCAATTGGTTTTTCCCTAGCAGGGTAGATATCTAACAACACACATACATCCAACAAATCTAAACTCTCTGTAAAACCATCAGCTAAATCGCGGGTGCGTGAAAATAGATGTGGTTGAAAAATGCCAGTCACTTTTTTATCAGGATATAATTGTTTTGCAGCCGTAATAGCAGCTCTCAATTCTTCTGGATGATGAGCATAATCATCTATGTACACAACCGATTTTGATTTTACTCGGTAATCAAATCTTCGTTTCACTCCTTTAAAAGAACGTAAGGCTTTGTTTATCACATCGCCCTTAATACCTAATTGTTGTGCAACAGCTACTGCTGCAATTGAATTTTCTACATTGTGTAAACCTGGCAACCCAATGGCTACGTGGCTTACAGACTCTATAGGACTGATGATATTATAACAAAACTCACCATCAGCAATGTGTATAGAATCGGCAGAATATTCCGTATCTAAATTTAGTGAGTAGATAAGGCGTTTAACCTTGAGACTCAAATCGTTATCAACATTTTTTTTAACAATCAAAAAACCATCTTTTTGAACCTGACCAGCAAACTGAGTATAGGTTTGATGCATGGCATCCTTATCGCCATAAATATCCAAGTGATCAGCGTCAACGCTTGTAATAACAGTAATGTAAGGGTGTAAGGTTAAAAACGAACGGTCGTATTCGTCAGCTTCTACTACAACGTAAGCATCCTTATCGTTAGCGTCTCCCAGCAATAAATTGGTGTTATAGTTTTGAGAAATACCTCCTAAAAATGCAAAGCAATTAATGCCTGCTGTTTTTAAAATATGAGTCACCATGGTAGTAGTGGTTGTTTTACCATGAGTACCAGCAATAGCAATGGTGCGGAACTGTTTAGTAATTTCACCTAATACCCAAGCACGTTTTTGTAAGTGGTAACCATTTTCTTGCAAGTACACAAACTCAGCATGGTCTTTTGGAACTGCAGGCGTGTAGATGACTAAAATGTCTTCTTTGTTATATTTTGAGAATAGCTCTTTTACCAAATCAACATTTTCGTTGAAATGTAATTGAGAACCTTCAGCTTGTAATTGTTTGGTTAAGTCGGTTGCTGTTTTATCGTAACCATATACGATTTTGCCGTAATGATTAAAATAGCGCACCAAAGCACTCATACCGATGCCACCAGCACCTAAGAAGTAATATAGTTTATAGTCCAGAATATTCATTACAAAGTGTAGTTGGCTAATTTTAAAACTTCGTTGGCAATCATACTCGTTGAATTTGGTAAAGCCAGCAATGCGCAGTTTTTACTCAATTCTTCTTGTAATGATGCATTATTCACTAAAGCAATGGCTTCCTTTATTAAGGTTGTTTTTGCTTGATCGTCTCGTACTAAAATGGCCGCTTTTTTATTCACTAAAGACATCGCATTTTTTGTTTGATGATCTTCGGCTGCTGTTAATAATGGAACTAATATGCTTGGCTTTTGTACAATACATAATTCGGAAATAGCACCAGCACCAGCTCTAGAAATTACTACATCCGCAAAGGCATAAGCCAAATCCATGCGTGTAATAAAATCAACCGCTCTAATATTTTTGGATTCGAAATTAGCAGTTTGTTGTTTAGCAGTTTCGAAATACGTTTTACCAGTTTGCCAAATTAGTTGGATGTTGTTGTCGGCTAATTGTTGCAAGCCTTCGCTTATAGCTTCATTTATGCCTTTAGCGCCAAGACTTCCACCAACGACTAAAATTGTTTTTCTGTTTTTATCTAATCCAAAAAACTCAAATGCTTCATCACGTTTAGCAGAAATATTGGTAATATCTTGACGAACAGGATTGCCTGTTAAAATAATTTTTTCTTTAGGAAAGAATTGCTCCATGCCTTCGTAGGCTACACAAATCTTACTCGCTTTTTTTGATAATATTTTATTCGTAATTCCCGCGTAAGAATTTTGTTCTTGTAATAATGCTGGAATATCTTTTGATGTTGCTGCTTTTAATATTGGTCCAGAAGCATAGCCACCAGTGCCAACAACCACATCTGGTTTAAACTCACTCACAATTTTGCGAGTTTTTAAAAGTGATTGTATAATTAAGAATGGTAATTTAAAATTTGCCCAAGTGAATTTGCGTTGCAGGCCAGCAATAGGAACGCCAATAATTTTGTAGCCAGCAGCAGGAACTTTTTCCATTTCCATTTTGCCTAAAGCGCCTACAAATAAAATCTCAGCATGAGGCACTAATTTTTTTATTTCGTTAGCAATAGCCACAGCAGGAAATATATGACCTCCAGTACCGCCTCCGCTTAATATGACACGGAGCCCCATCCCAACCTTCCCCGAAGGGTAAGGAGAATTGCGTGTAGATATGTTTTTATTAATACTCAATTTAGAACTTTATATAATTTGTAATACTACAAAGTGTCGCCCTCGGGGAGATTTAGAGGGGCTACTTCTTCGTTTGATTTACTTACACTTAAAATTATACCAATAGCAATACAGGTAAACCAAATAGAGGTTCCTCCCATACTCACTAAAGGTAATGGCTGACCAGTTACAGGAAATAAATTTACCGCAACCGCCATATTAATTAATGCTTGAAACACTAAGCTAAAACTTAAACCAACGGCCATCAATCCGCCAAATGGTTTTTCTGAATCGCGTAAAATTCTTATACCTCTAAATAATAATATCATGTATAAGAATAACATGCCGAAGCCTGTAAATAAGCCATACTCTTCAATAATAATAGCATAAATAAAATCGGAAGAAGCTTGTGGTAAAAAGGCACGCTGTGTACTGTTACCTGGACCTTTACCAATAATGCCACCAGTAGCAATAGCAATTTTTGCTTGCTCACTTTGGTAATTGTTTTTCGCATCACCCTTACTAAAGTTTTCGATACGTGCTTTCCATGTAGTTCCACGAGAAATTAAATCAGGAAATTGAAAAATGATAACACCTAATAATAAAGCAAAACCAACACAAGCTCCCAAAATGTACATGATAAATTTTACTTTTACTCTACCAACAAACATTAAAAATAAGCAGTTTGAAAATAATAGGGCTGCTGTAGAAAAGTTTGCAGGGAAAATTAATAAGCAAATAAATCCTATTGGTACTAATAGGTATTTGATGACTGATTTAAAATCTTCTAATTGACCTTCACGAATGGTTAAAGTGCGTGCTACAAAAATTAATAAAATAATTTTTGCCACGTCAGAGGATTGAAGTGTTAACCCTAACCCTGGAATTTCAACCCATCTGCTGGCTTCACCAGCACTTACACCTTTCAATAAGGTAAATAATAATAAAGGAATCACTAAGAAAATACCTATTTGTGCCACTTTAGAAAACAAAGTGTATTTCATTTTATGCACGAGGTACATAATAAATATACCTCCTAAAATAGTAATAGCATGTTTTATTAAATAAGCTTCGGTATTTCCTTGTTTATATTTATGAGCTAATGTTACAACCGAACTATATACTACCAAAATAGATAATAGAGACAATAGGAACACTATTGCCCATATAACTCTATCTCCTTTTAAGTATGATAATTGTTTCATTAGTTTATGTTTTTGTTTTTTAACCGCTGAGAGCGCAAAGTTTTTTCGTATAGAACAAAGAGAGAATATTATCTCTTCAGTCTCTTATATCCCTCTTGTCTCTTCGGTCTCTTTAAGAACTAGCTCTTTAAATTTATTACCTCTGTTTTTGTAATTGTCAAAAGGGTCAAAGCTTGGACAAGCTGGCGAAAATAAAACCGCTTGGTTTTTAATGGCCTTTGCTTTCGAAACTTCTACAGCGCTCTCTAAATTATCAGCTACAATTACCATCACATGTTTATTAAAAATGTTTTTTATTTCAGCAAAACGACGTCCATAATAAATAACCGTTTTAATGTTATAGTAATTGATATTGGTAAACCAGGAGTAATCTGTTTTTAAATCATCTCCACCTAAAATTAGCACGATTTCTGCATCTAAAGAGTTAATACTTTCAACAGCATGTTTTGCATTTGTTGCCTTTGAATCGTTAATAAACGTGACGTTATTTATAGTAGCTACAAATTCAAAATTGTGGTCTGTTTCTCTATTAATAGAGAACGTTTTTTGACCTAATGCAATCTCCTTCATCTTATAGGCCTCTAACAGCAGATTTAAATTGAACACCTCTATCTTCGTAGTTTTGAAATAAATCAAAACTTGCACATGCTGGAGATAATAAAACAGCATCGCCTTTAGTAGCTAATTTGTAAGACATAGCTACAGCTTCAACAGCAGAACCTGCTTCCATGATATTTTCTACAGAACCTTTAAATGCTTTGATGATTTTTTTATTGTCAACACCTAAGCAAACAATTGCTTTTACTTTTTCTTTTACTAAGTCAAGTAATTCATCGTAATTGTTTCCTTTATCTTGTCCACCCAAAATTAAAACTGTTGGTTTTTGCATACTTTCTAATGCATACCAAGTAGAGTTAATGTTAGTTGCTTTTGAATCGTTAATAAATTCGATGCCATTGATAGAGGCAACAAATTCTAAACGGTGTTCAACATTTACGAAGTCTTCTAAACTTTCACGGATAATGTCTTTACGTATGTCTACGATACGCGCTGCCATTGAAGCGGCCATTGAGTTGTAAACATTGTGCTTACCAGCAAGAGCCAATTGTTCTAAGGTCATAATTAAGGGTTTAGGATTATTATTATAATTAAGGGTTATTTCATTTTCTTGTAAAAAAGCGCCATTACCATCTATCTTTTTTTTGATGCTAATCGGAACGCGTTCAGCTTTGATAGGATGTTGTTGCATGTATTTTTCCATCACTGCATCATCTGCACAATACACCAAGGCATCTTTTTCTGTTTGGTTTTGAGTGATGCGAAATTTAGAAGCTACGTAATTCTCAAACTTGTAATCATATCTATCCAAATGATCGGGAGTGATATTTAATAAAATGGCTACATCGGCTTTAAAATCGTACATGCCATCTAACTGAAAGCTGCTTAATTCTAAAACATAGTAATCAAAATTTTCGGTTGCTACCTGATATGCAAAACTCTTTCCTACATTACCTCCTAAACCAACATTGTATCCTGCTTTTTTTAGGATATGATAGGTGAGCAGGGTAGTGGTAGTTTTTCCATTACTACCTGTGATGCATATTTTTTTAGCGTTTGTATAACG
Organism: Flavobacteriales bacterium; assembly: GCA_040376995.1. Lineage (GTDB taxonomy): Bacteria > Bacteroidota > Bacteroidia > B-17B0 > Aurantibacillaceae > UBA4416. Next base: position 17,747 of record JBEIPP010000002.1, on the reverse strand, counting down.
TCCTGCAAATTCTATTTCAGAAATAACAGGAATGTTTTTTTCTTTGGCTTTTTTAATTAACTCTACTTTATCAGGAATGCCAGGACTCTTAATGATTTCTGTTGCATTTAAAATTAAGTCCTCCGTATGAGCACCTTCTTCAAATGCGATGTTGTGTTTTTGTAATTCTGATTTATATTTTTCTTGAATCAAACCCTTGTCGGATACGAACACGCTAAAGCCCTTTGACTGTGCTAATATTGCACTGCCAACTCCGCTTTCGCCGCTACCTAATATCACAATTCGTTTATTCAATTTTATATTATCTTAATTTTAATGTTACAATGGTTAGTGCTGCTAACATGATTCCGATGATGAAAAAACGCATCACAATTTTTGATTCATGAAAACCTGATTTTTGGTAATGATGATGTAATGGCGCCATTTTAAATAAGCGATTTGCTTTGGCGAATTCTAGTCCATTTTTTTTGCGGTGGTATTTAAAATAAAATACTTGCATGATTACCGATAAGTTTTCAATTAAGAACACGCCACATAAAATAGGAATCAACAATTCTTTTCGAATAGCAATGGCAAATACAGCAATGATACCACCTAATGCTAAACTTCCAGTATCTCCCATAAATACTTGTGCAGGGAAAGCATTGTACCATAAGAAACCAACACATGCTCCAACAAAAGCCGCCATAAATACCACTAATTCCCCTGTGTTTGGTATGTACATAATGTTTAAGTAATCAGCAAAAACTGTGTTACCACTTACGTAAGCTAAAATGCCTAAGGTAGTTCCGATGATGGCACTTGTTCCGGCAGCTAATCCATCAATACCATCCGTAATGTTGGCTCCATTAGAAACCGCAGTAACGATTAAAATAACAATGGGTATAAAAATTAACCAACCATATTTTACAGCGCTATCACCCATAAAAGATAATACACTTACATAATCGAACTCATTATTCTTAACAAATGGGATGGTTGTTTTGATACTCTTAATTGGCGTTGCTGCATATTTTGGTATTTTGAGACCTTTTGAGCCTGAAGTTGAGTCTTCAAAACCATTTGCATATAATGCCTGACTATTTGAAGTAACTCTTTCTTTTACAACTACGTCAGGGTGAAAATAAAATACCGCGCCAACTAGTAAACCAATACCTATTTGTCCAACTACTTTAAATTTACCTTTTAAACCCTCTTTGTTTTTCTTAAATACTTTAATGTAGTCATCTAAAAAACCAATACAACCCAGCCATACCGTTGAGATTAGCATCAATACGATATATACGTTATGTATTTTAGCAAATAGTAAAGTTGGGATAATGATAGCTGCTAGGATGATTAGTCCGCCCATTGTTGGTGTTCCTGCTTTTTCATTTTGCCCTTCTAATCCTAACTCTCTGATGGTTTCACCAATCTGTTTTTTTTGGATATAGTTGATAATACGTTTACCAAAAACCATGGAGATAATTAATGATGATAACAATGCTAAAGCAGCTCTAAACGAGATGTATTGAAACACTCCTGCTCCAGGAAAGTTAAAGTGTTGATCTAAGTAGTGGAATAAGTAGTAAAACATCTTTTTTTTGTTTCTCGACTACGCTCGAAATGACAACAGTGTCAGACTGAGCGGAGTCGAAGTCTTTTTTATATTATTAATTATTAAATAGTTCTTTTACAATTTCAAAATCATCAAATGGGTGTTTCACACCATTTATCTCTTGGTATTTTTCGTGACCTTTCCCTGCTATTAGAATAATGTCATTTTCTTTAGCAAAAGCCACTGCTGTTCTTATCGCTTCCTTTCTATCGCTGATACGTAAGGTTTTTTTCATATCCACAGGATTGATTCCTTCTTGCATTTGATTTAAAATATCTTCTGGATTTTCACTGCGAGGATTGTCACTCGTTAAAATTATTTTGTTGCTATACTCACATGCTATTTGAGCCATGATGGGTCGCTTAGCAGCATCTCTATCGCCGCCGCAACCCACAAGAGTTATTACTTGTTCGTTTCCTGTTCTGATATCTTTAATCGTTTCTAAAACATTTTTTAAAGCATCTGGAGTATGAGCATAATCAACAATTGCTACAATACTATTTTTAGATTTGATGTATTGAAAACGACCTTCAACAGAATTTAAATTACTCAGCGTTGTTAATACCTGAACCTTATCTTGTTTTAATAATAAAGCAATAGAGTAAACTACTAATACGTTATACGCATTAAATGAACCTATTAATTTTACCCATACGTCTTGATTATCGATACTTAACAATAACCCATTTAAATGATTTTCAACTACACGGCATTTGAAATCAGCAACAGATTTTAAACCATAAGAATATTTTTTAGCTTTAGTATTTTGCAACATTACTGAGCCATTTCTGTCATCTTTATTTGTTAAAGCAAATGCATCGTCTTGTAAATGGTCGAAGAACATTTTTTTAGCTCTGATGTATTCTTCAAATGTTTTATGATAATCTAAATGATCGTGCGTGATGTTTGAAAAGGCTGCGCCAGTATATTTTAAACCAGTGATACGGTGTTGTACAATTGCATGAGAACTAACTTCCATAAACGCATATTGACAACCAGCTTCAACCATTTTAGCTAGTAATTCATTTAATGCTAAGGCATCAGGTGTTGTATGAGTCGAAGGAATAACAGTAGTATTGATTTTATTTTCTACAGTAGATAGTAAACCAACATTATATCCTAAGCCTCTAAATAAATTAAATAATAAAGTAACAGTAGTTGTTTTTCCGTTTGTACCAGTAATACCAACTAACTTTAATTTCTCCGAAGGATTGTCGTAAAAATTACAAGCAATGTATCCTAATGAAGCTGAAGAGTCCAAGACTTTTACATAAGTCACATTCTCTTTTAAAGTCTCTGGTAAGTCTTCGCAAACAACTGCTACGGCACCATTCTCAATAGCTACTTCAATATAATGATGTCCGTCGGAGGCTGTCCCTCTTGTAGCAATAAATAAAGAGTCTTTTTTTACTTTACGAGAATCAAAGGTTACCGACGAGATAGCTAAATTAGTAGAACCAATTATTTCTTCTAATCGTGTTTTATATAATATGTCGCTTAATAATTTCAATTTCACTTTTTATGGTTTTTTATTCTCGACTAACACTTCGACTCCGCTCAGTGTGAGAGCTCGAACTGACTTTTGTATTCTTTTATTTTTTAAATTTTATTTTTTTATCTCTAACTTAAAATGAGTGTTATTTTATCTCCTTTATTAAATTTTTGTCCTGCTTCAATCGATTGTTTTTTTACAGAGCCCATGCCGTATAATTTTACATGAAATCCTGAATTCTCTAATAAAAACAAAGCATCTTTTGCAGACAACCCATTTAAGTTGGGAACAATTCCTTTTTTTAACTGACTTTCTAAATTATTTGTTTGTAAAGAAATACGCGTTGAGTCAGAAGTATTTCTTGATACATAGCCATCTTCTGTAGCATTTGATTTAGTTGGTAATTTCATAGCTCTAGAAGCAATCACCATCTCATTATTTTTTGATTTAATGCTTCCTGGAGCTTTGGTTAATAAATTTTTTTTGTTATTAATGGGTTCTAAAAAATCTAAACTACTTGAGTAAACTTTCTCTGCAATTTCTTTAAATACCGGACCAGCTACTAAACCACCATAGTATATACCATTGCTTGGTGAATTGATGATAACGATGCAAGTATATAATGGTTTATCTGCAGGAAAATAACCTACAAAAGATGCTTGGTAATTTCTATCTCCTACATCACCATAAGCAGTTTTCCCACTTCCTCTCTTTACTCCTGTTTTTGCAATTTGTGCTGTACCTGTTTTTCCTCCAACTTTAAAGGCTGTGATGTTTAACCCTTTTCCACTTCCATTTTGTACTACACCTTCTAACATCACTTTTGCTTTTTTGACTGTAGATGGTTTTACAATTTGTTCGGCAATTACTTCAGTTGTAAAAGTTTTCACGGTTTTCCCATTGTGCTTAATTTCTCTTTCAAAGCGAGGTTTAACCATTTTACCATCATTAGCAACAGCATTATAAAGAGTTAATGTTTGTAATGGAGTAATTAAACTCTCATATCCATAACTAATTTGAGGTAAAGTTAAACCTGACCAATCTTTGCTTTTTGGTTCTTTAATTAATGGATTTGCTTCTCCTGGGATAGCTAAACCTAATTTTTGATTTAAGTGAAATGATTTTAATTTACTAATGTATTGTTGCGGATTTTTTGAATAATATTTTATAATGGTTTTAGCTGCTGCTACGTTAGATGACACTTCAAAAGCACGTTTTAATGTTAAAACAGATGTTTCAGGTGGATGAGCATCTTTAATGGTTTTATTATAGTAAGTTACTTCACCATTACCAACTTGAATTTTTTCATCTAAACTTAAATTGTAATCATCTATTACTGCTAAGTAGGATGCTAGCTTAAATGTAGACCCAGGTTCTGTAGCGTAACCAATAGCATAGTTTAAACTTTCTGAGTATGCTGTTGAATCTTTTCCATCACGTGTTAAGTTGGCAATAGCTTTAATCTCACCCGTTTTTACTTCCATTAAAATGGCGCATCCGTGAGACGCTTTATTTTTAATTAAGGTGTTCATTAATGCATTCTCTGCAACATCTTGAATGTTGATATCAATCGTTGTATATAAATCACTACCATCTTTTGGTTCCACTTCATTTTCATCATTAATAGGACGCCACACATCACCTGCAATTTTTTGCATTAAACGTTGTCCGCTAATTCCCATTAACAATGTGTCATAAGCGCCTTCTAAACCAACTGGTTTCACTCCTTCACGAGCCATGCCAATAGTACGAGCTGCTAACATTTTAAAAGGACGTTCGCGTTTGTTTGTTTGAAGTGTCACTAAACCACCACGTTTTCCTTTTTTGAAAATTGGAAAGGTTTTTAGCGTTTGTAAATCTTTATATGAAACATTACGTTTTAAAACAACATAACGGTCGCCACTTTTACGCGCCTTACGTAAAAGCTTGGTGTATTGTTTTACATTTTTATCTTTAAATAAATTGGCTAACTTATACGCTAATGAATCTACATTAGCTTCAAATAATTTTTTATCAATAGATGGAGCATTAATATCAACAGCTACTTCATAATAGGGTAGGGAAGTAGCTAGTAAGTTACCATTGATGTCAAAAATATTGCCACGTACTGCTTGAATTTCGTGAACTTGTGTATTAAAGGCTTCAGCTTTAGCTTTCCATTCAGGTCCTTCTTTAAATTGGATGATACACATTTTATAAAAAATGGATAAAGCGAACACACATAAAAGTATGTACACTAAATACGTTTTAGATAATATGTCTTTTTTGTTTTTCAATTAATTATTAATGTTTACTATTTTTTTTACGCTATCCATTTCTATTTTCATCGGAGCAACCACTGGTTCTTTTAAACCGATTGATGCAACTGCTTTGGCTACTTCACTTTGCTTACTCACAAACATTAAATCAGATTTTGATGAGATGAATTCTGTTCGCAATTCCTTTATTTGGTTACTTATTTTATTTACTTCTCTAATTTTATCATCGGCATAATAACCATTGGCGATGTATAAAATGGCAATGAGTCCTAAAAACAAAATGAATGGAATGTGTTGTACCGCTCTATCATCACTTAAAAATGAACCGCCAAAAATTTTCGAAAGTCCTTTAGCTAACACACCTTTTTTTCCCGGTTTAGAAGGTTTAGAAATTACTTGTGGTTCTTCTTGTTCCACGAGTTCTTCTAACTCTTCCAGTTCTTCTTCTTTTGGTATGTTTCTAAATTTGTTTGCCACTGTTTATTATTTATTTCTAGTTAAAAGTTTCTAGTTGTAAACTCGAAACCAGTAACTTTTTCTTTAACTTTTAACTCTAACAGCTATTCTTAATTTTGCGCTTCTTGCTCTTGAATTTCTTTCTATTTCTTCAGCATCTGGTACAATTGGTTTTGATGTTAAAGACTTAAAGTATTTGGTTATTTTTCCAAACACTAAATCTTTCTCTTCAATTCCTTCTATATTTCCCGATCTAATTAAATTCTTAACTAACCTATCTTCTAAACTATGGTAGCTCATCACTACTAATCTTGCATTAGGTTTTAAAAGAGTCACGCATTGTGTTAGGCATTCTTTTAAAGCTTCCATTTCTTGATTCACCTCAATGCGAATGGCTTGATATACTTTGGCTAAATATTTTCCCTCTTCAAATTTTGGTGTGCAAGCCTTAATTACTTCTTTAAATAGAGCTGTTGTTTCAATGCTTCCGTTTGTTCTGGCTTCAAAAATTAAATTAGCAAGTTTGAAAGCGTTATCTACTTCACCATATTCTCTAAACATGGTAGTTAGTTTTTTTACATCGTATGTATTTAATACTTTCTTAGCCGTTAAATCAGATTTCTGATTCATTCGCATATCTAAGTCAGCATCAAAGCGAGTAGAAAAACCACGCTCACCTTTATCAAACTGATGAGATGAAACACCTAAGTCCCCCAAAATTCCATCTACTTGAGTAACGCCGTATAATTTTAGATAATTAGAAATGTATCTAAAATTGTGTGGAATAAAAGTTAAGCGTTTATCATCAGGAATATTTGCTTTTGCATCTTCATCTTGATCAAACGAAAATAATTTTCCTTTTGCCGACAGATGTTTCAAAATTTCTTTCGAATGTCCGCCTCCGCCAAAGGTTAAATCCACATATACGCCGTCTGGATTTATATCAAGACCATCTATGCAAGGTTGTAAAAGAACGGGAATGTGATAAGGAATATTACTCATCATCTCCATCATTAAAATTTAAGTTTCCTAAAACGTCTTCAGCTAATTTTTCAATATCTACATCTTGAGATAAGAATTGGTCGTATAATTTTTTATCCCAAATCTCAATCACGTTATTACTTCCTAAAACTTTAATATCAGTTGTAATATCTGCGTATTCTACTAATGGTTTTGGCAATAGTACGCGTCCAGTGTTATCTGCATCAGCAGCTGTAGCACCACCAGTAAATTTTCTAACAAAAACATCATTTGCTTTTATCAAACGATTCAATTTGCTCAATTTTTTATTCAACTTATTCCATTCGTTAATTGGATAAAGCACTAAACACTTTTGATGAAGGTTTCGGTTAATGACAAATCCTTTATCAAACACTTCTTCCAACTGCTTCCTGAGGTTAACAGGAAACATGAAACGCCCTTTCGCATCTACTTTACAATCAAATTCTCCTATAAGGCTTGTCATTGTTGGGTTTTGTTTGAACCGAGTCAAAAATAACTAAAATTTTACCACTTTCTACCACTTTTAGCCATTATTTACCACTTTTGTTAATAAATTGAAAATTGTTAATAGTTATGAAGCAAAATAATTAGTATCGCTTTTTTATAAAATAATTTAATTTAGCCCTATTTTATTGTTGTTTTGAGAGATTTGATTCTTCTCTCTAATTTCAAAAAAGATGATTTTGGATAGTTGGGATATTAACAATTGTTTTACCTTTGTGACCCTTGCTATGGAAAACAAAAAATTTATAGATGTTGAAAAGGTTTTAAGAGAAAAAGCTTATAAACTTTACAAGTGGTTTCCTCGTTTCGTCATAAATTGGTTAAAGAAAAAACTTCATGAGGATGATATTAATCTTGCTATGCTAGCATTAAAAGACGATAAAGGGTTGGAGTTTAATAAAAAAGCACTAGATAGATTAGGTGCTAAAGTTGAATCAATGCATAATGAATTAGTCCCGAAAACAGGTTCTGTTGTTATTGTTTCCAATCACCCATTAGGAGGTTTAGATGGTATGGCTTTAATTAAAGCTGTTGGAGAAATTAGACCAGACGTTCATTTTTTAGTAAATGATGTTTTGAAAAAAATTGAAAATTACGGAGATATTTATGTAGCTGTTAATAAACTAGGCGCTACTTCAGCTAAACATTTACGTGTGATGGAGGAAGTTTTTAGAAAGGAATCAGCCTTATTATTATTTCCAGCAGGCTTAGTTTCTCGTAAACAAGAAGGTGTAGTGAGAGATTTAACATGGAAAAAAAGTTTTGTAACTCAAGCTATTGATCATAAACGAATGATACAACCAGTTTTTATTGAAGGAGAAAATTCGAAATTCTTTTACAATTTTGCTAATTTTAGAAAGAAGATTGGCATTAAGGTTAATATTGAAATGTTGTTTTTACCTGACGAAATGTTTAAGGCACGAAAAGAGACAATTAAAATACATTTTAGTAAACCATTTGATTCCGCTATCTTAAATGACAGTAAAACACATAAACAATGGTCGGATTTAGTATATAAGTATATATACTCGCCTGAATTTATGAAAGGTATTTCGTTTGAAGAATATATGAAAGATAAGTAAGAAGTGTGATTTTAGAAGTAAGAATTACACATTTAAATATTTAATCACGATTTAATACTTTAAGGAAATTAAAAATCTTAAATCTTAAATCTTAAATCTTAGTTTACATGGTAAATATTAGAGTAGGTTTTGGTTATGATGTTCATCCTTTGGGAGAAGGAAGGGAATTGTGGCTAGGTGGTATTAAATTAGAATTTGATAAAGGTTGCGTGGGGCATAGTGATGCTGATGTTTTATTACACGCTATCTGCGATGCACTTTTAGGAGCGGCTAACTTACGCGATATTGGGTTTCATTTTCCAAACAATAATCCAAAGTATAAAGGTGCTGATAGTAAATTATTGTTAAAAGAGGTAGTTGAATTATTAGATAAAAATGGTTTTGGCATAGGAAATGTAGATGCTACCTTGAGTTTAGAAGCGCCAAAAGTCAATCCACACATTACGGATATGCAAAATGTTTTAGCTCCAATAATGAATATCACTCCAAATGATGTTTCAATTAAAGCAACCACAAACGAACGATTGGGATATGTTGGTAGAGAAGAAGGTGTGAATGCTTATGCAGTGGCCTTAATCTATAAGAGATAGTTTTTAAAAAGTCCTTTCTGACTTTATTTATTTAAGTTTTCCTATTTTTAAAAAAATACCCTTTTTTAGGTATAGTGAAACAGCTTGTTATCATATACTTTTGAGGCATATTTATAATCAATCTAAATAAAAACTATATATGAAACTATTATCTAACAAATCACTATTAATAGGTTTGCCTATTTCAATAATGCTTTTAACGACTTCTTGTAAAAAAGATACTGTTGAGCCAGAAGAAGAAACTCCTGCACCTACTGGACCAACTTATAATATTCCTTCTTCTTATAATTTTACAAGTGCGAATTTTACTAGTTCAACCCAACGTATTGCAATGCTTGGAGAAATGATTACATATATTAAAGCAACACATACAACCACACAAACAACTCAGCCTACTGTTTTGGCTCAAACATTAAAGGATATGTATGTTAATGCAAATAATCAATTTACACTAACAACATTAAATACGTCAGGAATTCAATTAAAGGATAAAACGGATAATACATTTTCATTTCAAACTGAATTGGAAGCTAGTTTTGATGATGCTGAGCCAGCAAGTGCTACTGCAGCGGCTAATCCTACCGTTTCTACAGCATCTAACGGTGTTAAAGGAAAACTGGTAACATCCACTCGTGCTATTTTAGTTGATGCAAATGGACTTGAATATAAAGAGTTAGCAGAAAAAGGCTTAATGGGTTCAGTACTTTATTATCAAGCGATGACCATTTTAAAAAACATTGCTACTTATGATAATGTGACTAAAGTAAACGGAATTACAGCTCAAGAAAAAGCTTGGGATGAAGCTTTTGGTTATTTTGGTGTACCCATTGATTTTCCTACAAACTTGACCGGATTAAAAAATTGGGGAAGTTATTGTAATTCAGTAAATGTTGCTATTGGTTCAAACTCTGCAATTATGAATGCCTTTTTAAAAGGAAGAGCTGCTATTAGTAATGGAGATACAACAAGACGTGATGCAAACAGAGACGTGGTTATGGCAACATGGGAGAAAGTTGTAGCAGCTAAGTGTATCGGTTATTTAAAAGGAGCAAAAAACAATTTATCAGACATCTCTACTTTACATCATAATTTATCTGAAGGATATGGTTTTATTAAAGCGTTTAAATACAATCCTTCTAAAACTATTTCTGATGCGGATATCGCCATATTAGAAGGTTATTTAGGAACAAATTTTTACAATTTAGTTCCATTAAATTTGGATAATGCTATTAATAAATTAGCAACAGTGTTTAATTTAAACGCGAGTTTAATTCCATAATAATTAATCAAAAAGGGAGTTTTAAACTTCCTTTTTGATTAAAATAATGATATAAATCATAGAAAAATACTATAAATACCTCTTTTCGGGTATTGGGTATCTTTTAATAAGATTGCAAATTTACGTTCCAAATAAAAAATGCAAATGAAAAAAATAGCACCATACTTTTTATCATTTTTAGTTGTTGCTTTTTTGTTTTCTAATTGTAAAAAGAAAACAACAGATGAAGAAGTGTTAGAAGACTCTTTTGATAAAAGTGGTATGTTAACAAATTATGCGGATAATGTTATTCTACCAAATTTAACAATGGCTAAAAACGCATTGGATTCTTTTGCAACATTTTATAATGATTTTAAACTTGCAAAAAATACAGCTAATTTAACTGTTGCTAGACAAAGATTTATCAGAGCCTATGAGGCTTTTCAATATATTGGTACGTTTGAATATGGCCCTTCAGAAACTGAGTTTGTTCGTTCTAATTTTAATACCTATCCATGTGATACAAATCAAATAAAAACAAACATTAATTCAGGAGTATACGATTTTAATGTGATTTCAAATTTAGATGCAAAAGGATTTCCTGCAATTGATTATTTGTTATATGGCAAATCTCAAACGGATGCTGCTATTGTTAGTTTATTTGATACGGATGCTAATGCAGTAAATAGATCAAACTATGTTTCGGATTGTTTAGCAGAAATGCAAACTAAATTAAATGCAGTTATTAATGGATGGAATGGCGGGTATAAAAATTCGTTCATTTCATCTAAAGGTTCTGAGATTGGAAGTTCTTTAGGAATGTTAGTAAATCAATTAAACTTTGAAATTGATTTATTGAAAAATGGAAAAATTGGAATTCCTCTTGGCAAAAGATCGTTGGGCGTTCAGTTACCTGAAAAGTGCGAAGCGTATTATGCACAAAATTATTCAGTTGATTTAGCAAAACACTGTTTGCAAAATATTGAAAATGTGTATTTGGGTCGTTCAATTTTAGGAGCGGATGGCTTAGGATTAGATGATTATTTAGATGCTTTAAAGGCGCAACATACTTCAGGCACATTAAATGGAGCAATTAAAAATCAATTTGCAATTGCAAAAGCTAAATTAGCTTTGGTTCAAGAGCCTTTGTTTACTTCGGTTATGACAGATGTGGCAACTGTTGATGCGGCTTATATTGAAATTGTAAAGTTGTTGGTATTACTTAAAACAGACGCTCCTTCTGTTCTAGGAATTGTAATTACATATCAAGACGGAGACGGTGATTAATTACATAAAATCATATTTTTCAAAAACTGTTCATATTGCCCCATTAGCTGTTTTTAGAATAGCTTTCGGTGTATTGATGTTGGCTTCCATCATTCGTTTTATTGCTAAAGGTTGGGTTTATAGCATGTATATAAAACCTAAATTATTTTTTCCTTATTATGGTTTTGAGTGGATTAAACCACTTGGAGAAACAGGAATGTATGTTGTTTTTGTCATCATGGCATTAGCATCCTTATTTATTATTCTTGGTTTGTTTTATAGATTTTCAATTATTCTGTTTTTTTTAATATTTACTTATGTGGAATTGATTGATAAAACAAATTATTTAAATCATTATTACTTTATTAGCATTATGAGTTTGCTGATGATTTTTTTACCAGCTCATCATTATTTTTCAATAGATGCTTGGAGAAATAAAACTTTTCAAGCAACTCAAATTCCTAATTATTTTCTTTTGATTGTTAAGTTTCAGGTGTTTGTGGTTTATTTTTTTGCGGGAGTAGCTAAGTTAAATTACGATTGGTTATTTAATGCCATGCCTCTTAAAATATGGCTTCCAGCACATAGCGAAATGCCTATTATTGGAAGTTATTTGACAAAAGAATGGGTAGCTTATTTTTTCAGTTGGTTTGGTTGTTTGTATGATTTAGCAATTCCATTCTTTTTATTCATGCCAAGATTTATAAAGCCAGCTTATTTTTTTGTTGTTGTTTTTCACTTAGCAACTTCCTTATTTTTTAATATTGGAATGTTTCCGTATGTGATGATTTGTTTAACAACTATCTTTTTTAGTGAAAATTTTCACATACAGTTGATCGAAAAATTGAAAGGACTTTTTAAATTAAAATCGTCAACCATAGAAAGTGTAGCATATAAACCAAATGATTTATTTGTAAAGGTTCTTGCGGGATTGATGCTACTTCATTTTTCAATTCAATTAATACTTCCTTTCAGGTATTTATTATATGATGGGGAGTTATTTTGGACAGAGCAAGGCTTTCGTTTTTCGTGGCGGGTGATGTTAATTGAAAAAGCAGGAACGGCATTTTTTTATATTAGAGATAAAAAAACAGGCAAAGAAATGGAGGTAAGCAACAGCGAATATTTAACTCAAATGCAGGAAAAAATGATGGCTACTCAGCCGGATATGTTGATTAACTATGCACATTTTTTAAAACAAGAATTTGAGAAAAAAGGTTTTGAGGATGCTGAAGTATTGGCTGAATCATACGTGACATTGAATGGAAAAACTAGTCGATTAATGGTTGATAAAACCACCGTGCTAAGCGAAGAAGAAGATAATTTGAAACCTAAAAAATGGATTATTACAACATCAAATAACAAGTAATGTTTAAGCGTCTCTCCATATTGTTTTTATTATGCTGTTACAATGTATTGTTAGCTCAGAATACATATACTATTAAAGGTAATGTGTATTTACCTAATGGCGTTGCTGCGGCAGATGCTCAAGTAATTTGTGATAATCAAAAAGCTAAAACAGATATTGCGGGATATTTTATGTTGCCTCAAGTTAAAGAAGGAAGTGTTCAATTAACTGTTTTTTTATCGGGATATAAAAATCATATAGAAAAATTAAAATTAAATTCCGATACAACTTTATTAATTCAATTAGATTCATTAGGGAACACATTGACGGAAATTATTGTCGAATCGGAGAAAGATAATTCATTTGGTATTGGAAAATTAAATAATGTGGAAGGAACTTCTATCTACGCAGGTAAAAAAAGCGAAGTTATTTATTTGAATGATATGAATGCAAACTTAGCAACTAACAACTCTCGTCAGGTGTTTGCTAAAGTGGCAGGGATTAATATTTTCGAAAATGATGGTGCAGGAATTCAATTAGGTATTGGAGGTAGAGGATTAAATCCAAATCGTGTTTCTAATTTTAATACCCGACAAAATGGTTATGATATTAGTGCTGATGCTTTAGGCTATCCTGAAAGTTATTACACGCCGCCAACAGAAGCCTTAGATAGAATTGAAGTGATAAGAGGCGCCGCTAGTTTGCAATACGGAACCCAGTTTGGGGGCTTCATTAATTTTAAATTCAAAAAAGGCCCAGCTGATAAAAAAATACAATTAACGTCTCGACAAACTTATGGTTCGTTTGGGTTATTTAATTCGTTTAATAGTATTGGAGGAACAGTAAAAAAAATAAATTACTATACGTTTTACCAATACAAACAAGGAAATAGTTGGAGACCAAATTCTGAATTTAAAATGCATACAGCTCATGCCTCAGTTAACTATCAGGTAAATTCAAATCTTAAAATTACAGGTGAATACACTTACATGACTTATTTAGCTCACCAGCCTGGAGGTTTAACAGATAGGCAATTTAATTTGGATCCATCAAAGAGTATTAGAAACAGAAATTGGTTTAAGGTAAATTGGAATTTAGCATCATTAAGTTTAGATTGGAAATTATCGCCATCTGCTAGAATTAGTTGGATGAATTTTGGATTAATTGCCCAAAGAATTACAGTTGGGTATTTAGGACAAATTAATAGAGCCGATCCTTTGACAGAAAGAGACATTTTAGGAGATGAGTATAAAAATTTTGGTTCTGAATTACGTTTTTTAAAACGCTATGAATTGTTTAAAAATACGTCTGTTTTTTTAGTTGGCGCACGTTATTACCAAGGAAAAACTATCAGAAAACAAGGTTTGGGCGACACAACTTCTAAAGCCAATTTTAGTTATTTAAATCCGAATGATTTAGAGCATAGTGATTATACATTTCCAAGTAAAAACATTGCTTTGTTTTCAGAAAATATTTTTCAGTTAACTAAAAAATTAAGTTTAACACCTGGTGTTCGTTTCGAATATATTTCTACTTCGGCTGTAGGATATTATAAAGAAACGAATAAAGATTTAGCAGGTAATATTATTTTAGATTTAAAGCGCGAAGAGGAAAGAAATAGTAATCGTTCGTTTTTATTAGGTGGATTAGGCTTGTTATATAAGCCAGTGAGTAAAGTTGAGTTATATGCTAACTTTAGTCAAAATTACCGAAGCATAAATTTTAACGATATGCGTGTCGTGAATCCAAATTTTAAAGTGGATCCAAATTTAAAAGATGAAACTGGCTATACGGCAGATGGTGGAATTAGATTAACCTTAAAAGATTTATTGTACTTAGATTTTAGTGTGTATTATTTAAGATATAATGATCGTATTGGAACAGTTTTAAAAGAAGACGAATCAACTTATGTGCTTTATAGATACCGAACAAATATTTCGGATAGTAGAAATATTGGTGCGGAGTGTTTTGCGGAAATAGACTTATTAAAACTATTTAAAAAACAAGCAAAGCATCAGTTGAGTTATTTTGTGAATGCTTCTTATACAGATGCTAGATATATTAGTAGTCAGCAAAGTGGATTTAATGATAAATTAGTAGAGTTAGTTCCTACGAGCATTTTACGTAGTGGATTAACATACAAATACAAAGGCTTTAGTACAACCGTTCAAGGTTCTTACACGACCGAGCAATTTGCAGATGCTAGTAATTCGAAATTCAGTACCAATGCTATTACCGGAATTATTCCTGCATATACGATTTGTGATTTTTCGGCACAGTACACCTATAAGTTTTTGAATGTATCGGCAGGTATCAATAATTTTTTAAACAAAATTTATTTTACACGCCGAGCAGAGGGGTATCCAGGACCAGGTATTTTACCTTCCGATCCTAGAAATTTTTACGTGACGTTGCAGTTGAAATTTTAATCTTTTCTCTCCTGACATAATTCCACCAAAACACCATTGGTGCTTTTTGGATGCAAAAAGAAAATTAATTTATTATCAGCTCCATGTTTAGGTTCTTTATTCAAAACCTCAAAACCTTCAGCTTTTAATCGATCCATTTCTTGGTAAATATCATCTACTTCATAAGCAATATGATGAATTCCTTCTCCTTTTTTATCAATAAACTTAGCAATAGCACTTTCGGGATTGGTAGCTTCTAAAAGCTCAATTTTCGTTTCTCCTAATTGAAAAAAAGACGTGCTTACGCCTTCACTTTCTACAGATTCTACTTTATAATGTTCTTTTCCAAAAAGTTTTTTAAATAAATCGTTGGAGTTTTGAAGGCTTTTTACAGCAATCCCAATATGTTCTATTTTCTTAATCATATGCGCTATTTTGCTCAAAAATAACAGATTTTTGTCAATTTGCTTAAAACTAATAAATTCTTATATTTGTAGCCTAAATTTATAACAATGACACAAGCATTAATCTTAGGTATGTTAGGCGGACTTGGAGCTCCTGAAATCATCATTATTTTAGTTATCGTTTTATTATTATTCGGAGGTAAAAAAATCCCTGAATTAATGAAAGGATTAGGAAGAGGTATGAAGGAATTTAAGGATGCTAAAGACGGAAATTCTTCTGAATCAACTGACGTAGAAAAAAAATAAATTCTTATTGAAAAACATTTTAAAAGCGTCAGTCTGTTCGATTGACGCTTTTATTATTTAATATATAAACTGTGTATACATTTACAACTATTAAAAATCTTCATGCTGATTTAAATTCAGGAACAATTTCTTGCGTTCAATTAGTAGAAGAATCTATAAAAGTCATTGAAGCAAAAAAACAGTTAAATGCTTTTTTAGAAGTATTTAATGAGTCTGCTTTAACTCAAGCAAAATTAGTAGATGAAAAAATTAAAGCTTCTACAGGCTCAACGTCCAATTCTTTAGGAAAATTAGCAGGAGTTGTTATTGGAATAAAAGATAATATCTGTTATAAAGGGCATAAAGTTTCTTGTTCATCAAAAATATTAGAAGGTTTTGAATCTTTATATTCATCCACTGTAGTTGAACGTTTATTAGCAGAAGATGCAATTATCATCGGCCGATTAAACTGTGATGAATTTGCTATGGGAAGTAGTAATGAAAACTCCGCCTTTGGTAAAGTATTAAATCCTTTAAACGAAAATGCAGTACCAGGCGGCTCTTCAGGTGGTTCTGCGGCAGCAGTTGCTGCTAATTTGTGTCATGTTGCTCTTGGTTCTGATACAGGTGGTTCTATTCGTCAACCAGCTTCGTTTACAGGAACCGTGGGGTTAAAACCTACTTACGGAAGAATTTCTCGTTGGGGATTAATTGCTTATGCTTCTTCTTTCGACCAAATTGGCACTATTACTAAAACAGTAGAGGATGCTGCTTTATTATTAGAAATAATGGCAGGTAAAGATGAGTACGATACCACGGCTTCACAAAAACCAGTTGGACAGTACATTAATACTTTATCTGAAAACAAAAAATTTAAGATTGCTTATTTAAAAGAATGCGTGGAATCTAACGGTTTAGACCCTGAAGTAAAAAAACAAACTTTAGCAGCTTTAGATAAATTAAAAAATAGCGGACACGCCGTAACTGCTGTTGATTTCCCTTACTTGGATTTTTTAGTACCAACTTACTATGTATTAACAACGGCAGAGGCTTCTTCAAACCTTTCTCGTTTTGACGGTGTGCATTATGGATATAGAAGCCCAAATGCTACTGACTTAGAAAGTACGTATAAAAAAACACGTAGCGAAGGATTCGGTAAAGAAGTAAAGCGACGTATTATGTTAGGGACATTTGTATTAAGCGCAGGATATTATGATGCGTATTACAGCAAAGCCCAAAAAGTAAGAAATAAGATTCGTCAAAAAACACGTGAGATTTTATCTCAATATGATTTTATTGTAACACCTTCAACTCCAAGTACCGCTTTTGAATTTGGAAAGAATAGTACAGACCCAATTAAAATGTATTTAGAAGATATTTTTACGGTTCAAGCAAACATTGTTGGATGCCCTGCTATTTCTGTTCCTAACGGGATACATACCAATGGTTTGCCAATAGGCTTGCAAATTATGGGACGCGATTTTGAAGAAGGAAATTTATTGAATTTAGCAAAACAAATTTAATTATTTACCACAGAGAAACGAATAGCACAAAGAAGATGTATGATAAGAATAGTAAAATAAAATAAAATAAAAATTTCCGTGACGGCGGTATAATAAATGAAACAAATCAAAGCCTCTGTGTACTCAGCGACTCAGTGGTGAAAAAACAAATAACAAATGCCAATAACAGTAGATAGCGTTATAGACGCCCTAAAATATGTAGATGATCCAGATCTTAAAAAAGATTTAGTGACTCTTGGAATGATTAAAGATGTAGTAGTAGATGGAAAAAATG
>JBEIPP010000160.1:0-7299 GCA_040376995.1 Flavobacteriales bacterium | reverse complement strand
CGCCTTGCTTGTCTCGTTCTGCTTTAAAATGAAGACGGCAACTCTCCTCGCTAGTGAAATTTGCTGTAAAGCTAAATAAATTCATCTCTTTGATTTTTAGACAAATATATAAAATTATGCCTAATTACGGATATTCAGAAAAAAATGATTTAACTCAATATTTTTTTGAGAGCGGAGATTTGTTCAGGGGTTCCTAATACAAATAATTTAGAATCTGGAATGATTCTAGTATCAGCACTTGGATTAATAATATATTCTCCCATGGCTGTTTTGTAGCCAATAATATTGGCACCAGAACGATTTCTAATTTCTAAATCTTTTAATGTTTTATTTTTTAATTCATCAGGAATTCGCTCAAAAGAAATCTCTTCTAAACTAATATTATTTCCTCCTTCAGCAGTAATATGATCTATAAACTCCATTACATCTGGTTTCATTACCAATGAGGCCATATGCGCACCTCCCACTCTATCAGGCATGATCACATTATTAGCTCCAGCAATTTTCAATTTTGTGTCGGAGTTATCTTCACTAGCACGAGAAATAATAGTAATATTTTTATTTAAATTCCTGGCAGTTAACACAATAAATAAATTATCTGCATCAACAGGTAAAGTTGTAATGATAGCTTTTGCTCGCATAATGCCAGCTTTTAACAACACTTCATCCTGAGTGCTATCTCCTGTAATAACTAACTCACTAAACTTATGATTTAAGGTCGCTGTAAGAGTGGCACTATTTTCAATAACAACAAAACGTTTGTGATGTTTTTTTAAAACTTGAGCGGCTTGGCGTCCATTACGACCATAGCCACAAATAATAACGTGATCTGATATCTTATCAATTGTTGCGTTCAATTTTCTATTTTTAAAAAACTCGTTAAACTCACCATCAATTACAAATTTAGTAATGGATGAAACAGCATAAGCAAATGTACCAAAACTTGTGATAATTAGAAATGCGGTAAATAATTTTCCTTCAACAGATAAGGGATGAACTTCTTGATAACCTACCGTAGCTACCGTAATAATAGTCATATAAAAGGCATCAAACCAACTATAATCTTCTATAAAAACATAGCCAATAGTTCCAATTACCCATAATGAAAGTAAAATCAATAAAGGCGCATAAAAACGATAATACGATTTAACAACGTTGAACTTCACATTGCCAAATTAATAAAAAAAAATGTGACTTCGACAAGCACAGTCACCTTAATCGAAAATTCTAGTAAATTCAAATTACAAATCCCAAACGCTTCGACGGCGACGATAATTACTTGTCTTAAAGCTTTCTTTATGTTCTAAAATAAAAGCCATGATAAAGTAAATGATTATTGGAGAACCGAAGGTAAAAAAAGATAAATAGATAAAGTACATACGAATATGGGTTGTTCTAATCCCTAGTTTTTTGCCCCACCATTCACAAACACCAAAGGCTTTTTGTTCAAACCAATATCTAATTTTATCTATCATTGTTACAAAGGTATAAAATTGTATGACCAATTTTTTATTTCGAAGAACTTTTGAGCAAAAACTCTGCCACGTTACAGTGAAGGCATGCTTTCTTTGAGCAAAGATTATCCAATAAATAAATTTGAGCTTGACTTTCCAATGCATTTTCAGTTTTAAGCCCCAATTTTGTAAACTCTTTTGTTTTGATATTTAATTCTGCTGGTAATTGAGTTAATAAATCCAAGGCGTATTCTACTAAATCACTATTTACATTATGTTTCGACATAAAAAACAAATAAGGCACAATGGTATTAATCACTATGTTTTGAAATGCAGACTCACCAAATTGTTTTGAACTCTCTTCCGATTCTACATCAAACTTATAATGTGTTTTCCAATATGTGTTTGGCTCTACTTCAAAAAACGATTGTAGCATTTTTAAATCAGGTTTTTGTTCGATTAAATGATATAAGGACTGTTGTTTGTTTACTAAGCTTGCTAGTTGGGCAATTCTAATCGTAGGAAAATTAACTGGACGAGTTTTTGAAAACTTCCAACTCTCTTTTTTAATAGGAACTAATTGATGTTTGTGTTTTAAAAACTCAAATTCGTTCTGTAATTGTTTAGGATATTTATCTTCAAAAAAATCATCTAACAATCCTGCCACTCCAAATAATAATGATTCTATTTGAATTGAATTATCAGCATATTTTTTGAGCGTTGAATAAGACAAAGACTTACCTAGTAATTCAAAAGCATCGTTATTGATTTTAAAACCAAAGTTTCTACAAAGTAAGAGATACAATGTATCTTCATGATTATTTTTGCAATACTCAAATAAATGTTCAATGTACTCCGTTTTTTGTTCAATTCGAGAAACTGCTAATCGATCTAACCATGTTTTCCAAATAATATCAGGAGCAGTAGCTATTGATTTACCACAAGGTACTGTTTGTTTAGATAAATGAAGCTGATTATATTGCTCTAGTAATGAAGGCTTTATATAGTTTTTTAATTCTAAAACAGATACATTGAATTTTTCATTTTGAGACAATTCTTTATCATGTTCATACACAACATGTAAAATTATATTATCATACGCTTTATCTAATTGATGATTGTGTTTTAACCAATCTGATGTTTTAATATGAATTTCAATATTACCTGCCAACACAATATCATTAATCTTAATTTTAGAATTAAAAAAATCAGGCCCTGAGTCCTGATTATGTTCACCAATTGAAATTACTTCAATAGTTTCTCCTTTAGAGCCTATAAATTGGTTTTGTCTAATTAATTTATATTTCCAAATAGTATGAAGAAGTGCTTCGTTCATTTCGAGAATTTTTATTTTCCTTCCAAATCTGCTGTTGTTGCGTAAACTGCTGGCAATGGAACATCTAACAATCTTAAATAAACAGTTAACTGACCTCTATGATGGTATAAATGATTCATACACCAAGTTCTTACCACTTCTGATTTACATTTAGTAAAAAAGATGGTCTCACCAGCGCGCATAGTCCATGGTTTAGCAAATTCATCTTCAGACACTTCATTTAAAATTTTCTCAGCTTGTAAAATATGTTTATCATGAAGATCTACAATATCAGCTGTTGAATTAAATACTTTTGGAACGTGATCTCCTTTAGCAAAATCTAATTCATCATCCATTAAACATTCTTTCCACCATCCCGAAATTTCAGCAACGTGAGTTGCTAAACTCAACAAAGTCATTGATTTTCATGTGGTTTAAACTCTTTTTTATCAAAAGGAATTAAAGCCAATAGGTTTCTTGTAGCTTCTGCTTCTTGTTTAACTTCGGCTAATAATAATTGACTATATTTCATGTGTCTAAATTGTTTGTTTAATAACTGTCATACCTGTCTGCCAACAGGCAGGTGGTATAACCAGTTTATAGTCTCCCGATAGCTAGCTATGGGGATGCGTTTGTGTTTAAGGCAAACATAGTTATTTCATAAAAACTATTTTACTTCAGGAGTTTGAGTAGCTTTCATGGCTAAAATATACTTTGTTAAAGCATCTTTTTCTACAGCTGTTAATTTTGCCTTTGGCGACATATCATCAATTTCGTGTAACCAACTGGCTTCTGAACGTTTAAAAATATTTTTTTGCCCATGGCAATTTGTACAAGCTCCAATGTAAATAGAATGCCCTTGTTTTAATTGCTCAGCAGTTGCATCTGGGTATTTAGCTTTAATGGCAGTTAATTGAGCATCGCCAGGAATAATGCTAGGAGCAGGTGTAGAAGATTTTTTAGACGAGCCACAAGCTGTCATAATAACTGCTGATAAAGCAATGATTGTTGTTTTTGAAATTGTCATGTGTTATTGTTTTATATAATTAAAATTAGTAAAATATTTTGATTAATTATCCTTCTCGATGTTACTCGCTTTATTTTTTTTCAGACCTATGATTTTTGTTAATTGTTCTGATACATTTGATTCGTCTCCTGCAATCATCAATTTATAAACATTTGGAGAGTCTATTGTATTCACTAATTCATTATTCCTAACAGAGTTGTAATGAGGGACAAATTAAAACATATACTAGAACGTTGATTACTTCCGATACTATAGTTTTTTTTATCCTTTTTCACGAAACTCTTTAAACAAAACTTCATTAAACATACTGTTAGCAATCATAAAAAGTCAAAGAAATCAAAATAAAAAAACAACTGTTACTTTTTTATTTTACTCTTCGATTTTATATTCATTAATTTTTCTATAAAGTGTACGTTCACTAATACCTAGTTCTTGAGAAGCATATTTACGTTTACCTTTATGTTTTTTCAATGCTTTTTTAATCATATCTATTTCTTTATCCTGAAGCGATAGAGATTCCTCTACTACTATTGGCTGATTAAATCCGTTTGTTTCTTTTACAATAATTGGATTATGAATCTTCACTTCATTTGATACAACTGGAAAATTACCTTCGTTATTGTACAATCTATCAATGGTTTGTAAATCATCCGATGGCAAATTACCTAAAGCATTTCCTCCAACCTGTACAATATCATGAACTACTTTTTTCAAATCGTTCAAATCCTTTTTCATATCAAACAAGACTTTGTATAACAAATCTCGTTCATTCATTTCTGATGAATTTGAAGAATTTGCAAAGATTAAACTGGCAACTGCTGGCAACTTATTAGTGTTATAATTTGGAAGATATTGTAAGATCCCTTCTAAATTAATATCACGTTCTTTTTCAATAATAGAAATTTGTTCGGTAATATTCTTCAGCTGACGAATATTCCCTGGCCAATAATAATTTACTAAAGCATGCTCTGCTTCAGGAGATAACTTTACGGCTGGCATACGGTATTTAGTTGCAAAATCGCTAGCAAACTTTCTAAACAATAAATATATATCGTCTTTACGTTCGCGCAATGGAGGCAAATTAATTGGCACTGTATTTAAACGATAATACAAGTCTTCCCTAAATTTTCCTTTTTCAATAGCGACATTAAAATTAATATTTGTTGCGGCAACCACACGTACGTTAGTTTTTTGAACTTTACTACTACCTACTCTAATATATTCTCCGGTTTCTAACACACGTAATAACCGCGCCTGAGTAGTTAAAGGTAATTCGCCAACTTCATCTAAAAAAATAGTTCCACCATCTGCTACTTCAAAATAACCTTTACGTGCTTCATGTGCCCCAGTAAAGGATCCTTTTTCGTGACCAAACAATTCGCTATCAATGGTTCCTTCAGGAATTGCACCGCAGTTTACTGCAATGTATTGTCCATGTTTACGCGAACTATTTTGATGAATAATTTGCGGGAATACTTCTTTACCAGTTCCACTTTCGCCATTGATTAATACGTTCAAGTCTGTTGGAGCTACTTGTCTAGCAACATCAATTGCTCTTTCAAGAAGTGGGTTGTTACCCATAATTCCGAAGCGCTGTTTTATATCTTGTAGAGTCATTCTGTATTTGTTATTAGATCAAAGATAAAAAGACAAAAGAGACTATTTGACTTAAGGGAGTCAAGACAGTGTTTTTATCATTCAATATTTTATCTCTAAAATTTGAGATTTGTTTTTGTAATACTTCTACTTTATTTAAAATACTTTTTAATTCAGTTTCATTGCCATACTTTCTTCTTTCACAAATTAATAATTGTGTTTCCATTTCATACGAAGAAGTTAACGCTGTAGTTAAAAATTCAGCGAAATGAATATTTGTTCTTTTTCCTGAGCCTTCTGAAATATTTGAAGGAATAGACACGGCACATTTTTCAAGTTGATTAATTAAATTATATTTTTCTTTATTTGGGAGCGTCTCAGTGTACGTATAAATTAAATCACACAAATCCATTGCATCAATCCAAACAGTCAACTTTTTAAAATTATGCTTTATCATTGTTATTTTTTTGTCTCTTTGGTCAAATAGTTCCTTAAATCCCTTCCGTCCCTTTAGTCTCTTACCTCTCCAATCAACGTTCCGCTTGTACAACTCGTAATCAACACATTCACATAATCACCTTTCTTTAAATTTCCTTTAGGGAACACACAAACGGTGTTTTGTGAATTTCTGCCACTCATCATGTCTGCTGATTTTTTAGAAACGTTTTCTACTAGCACTCTGTACACTTTACCCAAACCTTCTTTCGTTCTAATTTCGCTGTGTCTGCGCTGAGCATCAACAATTTCTGTTAAACGACGACTTTTAATTTCAGCCGGAACATCATCTTCGTACTTACGCTCTGCTAATGTTTTAGGGCGTTCGCTGTAAGAAAACATGTAAGCAAATTCATATTTCACTTCTTCCATTAAAGATAAAGTATCTTGATGTTGTTCTTCTGTTTCTCCACAAAAACCAGTAATAATATCTGCGCTAATAGCAGCATCAGGCATAATGCGACGGATAGCTGCAATGCGATCTAAATACCATTCGCGTGTATAACCACGATTCATTTTTTCTAATACATCGCTGTTTCCGCTTTGTACTGGCAAGTGAACATATTTACAAATATTTTCATACTTCGCCATCATGTGTAACACATCATCCCCCATATCTTTTGGATGCGAAGTTGAATATCGTACACGTAAATCAGGATGGATTAAGGCTACCATTTCTAATAACTCAGCAAAAGTTGTTGAATTTGATTTTTGTTCTTCGGTTAAATTTTCTTTTTTCAAACCTCCTCCACTCCATAAATAAGAGTTTACATTTTGTCCTAATATAGTAACTTCTCTGTAACCTTTATCAAACGCTTCTTTGCATTCTCTAACTATCGTTTCAGGTTCACGACTTCTTTCTCTTCCTCTAGTAAATGGTACTACACAAAAGCTGCACATATTATCGCAACCTCTCATAATACTCACAAAAGCGCTCACTCCATTATGATCTAACCGTACTGGCGAAATATCAGCGTAAGTTTCTTCTTTACTTAAAATCACATTTATAGCTTGTTGTCCACCTTCGGCTACGGCAATTAAATTTGGTAAATCTCTGTAAGCATCAGGTCCAACAACCATATCTACCAATTTTTCTTGCTCCAAAAACTGATGTTTTAAGCGTTCAGCCATACAACCCAAAACACCTATCAGTAGATTTTTATTGGTCTTTTTTACTTTTTTGTAATCATATAAACGCTGACGAACACGAGATTCGGCATTTTCGCGAATAGCACAAGTATTTACAAATATTAAATCAGCTTCTTTATAATCAGTTGTTGTGGTATATCCTTTATCAATCAAAATAGAAGCGACGATTTCGCTATCTGCAAAATTCATTTGGCAACCATAGCTTTCCAAAAACATCTTTTTACCATTGGATACTGAGCTTGTCGAAGTATCTCTAATTAATG
>JBEIPP010000274.1:0-1905 GCA_040376995.1 Flavobacteriales bacterium | reverse complement strand
GATTAGTAACACTCTTTTAAAGCAAACGCCCGATTTGTCTTGAAAATAAATTTTTGCAAAGTTTAAACTGAATTATGTTTTGCCGCATTTAATTTTTTGCCGCTAACGTTTGTGTTTGCGCAGTGGTGGGGAGTTTGAAACGCTTCATTGTCCCACGTGACCAAACGTTGAACGAAGATAGTACTTTGAGCTTACACCGAACCCCACCATTGCGCAAACATTTTGTTGGCGGTTCGTGCTTCTTATTCAAGCCTTTTTGTTTTTAATTTAACTCCCTCTGTCAACAAGATTAAGTCGTATTTATTAGCCTGTTCGTTTAAAGTAAATATGTAACTCTCACGCGAATTGGGGTCGTCATAAAATGTAAATTCATCTTCTGAAATTAGTCCAGTTCGGTTATCGTCCCCATCTATGAAAACCAACTTCCCATCTTCATATACAATTGTAAAAATTTGCTTTACGTCAACCTCTAATGCGAATTTACCAGTATATCTTTTCAAGATTTCCTCTGTCAATTGTCTTTCTCTCCTTTCAACTTTCTGAGGAAAATGGTATGACTTTCCCTCAAGGATTCTAATCACATCTTCAGTGATGTCCTGAAAAGGTATATCTGTGTAATTGGCTAAAAATAAAAAGGTCACATCAGTCTTTAAGTCTTTATAAAAATATGCTCGATACCCTGACCTGCCACCCGCTTGCACAAGTAAGCTGTCTGGTCCAAACATTTTAATAGCAATTTCTTTTCTTAATGCTTTGCCCGATAAAATATTGTTACTGAATTCATACAAATCGTCCATTGTGGCAAAGTAATTTCCTGTTTCAAACCGATTTATGCTTGAATGCGAGGTGGGAATAATTTTACCATCTTCACGGTCAAAACCATAAGCAAAGTTTTGAATTTGTAAGGCTGAATTATACTCACCTGTATTTTTTAAATTCATTTTCTTAAAAATTTCCCTTTCAATAAAGTCGTTGTAACCTTTTTTGGAACTTTTATCAATTATGTAATGCAGAAGAAAGTAGCCTACATTGGAATACAGTGTTTGTGCGCCTGGTTCAAACTGTAGTTTTTCCGATTTTGCTAACTCAATGATTTTATTTAATGGTAAACTTTCGTAATTCTTATAATTAGTCAATTCTCTCGGTAGGCCTGATTTATGATAGATAAGTTGTTCAATTGTAATCCTGTCACCATCGGGGAAGTCTGTAATAAATTGGCTCAAGTTATCTGTCAATTTAATTTTTTTGAGTTCTACTAATTTAAGGATGGCAAATTTTATATAAACTTTTGAAACTGAGGCCATGATAAATTTACTGTCTTTAGTGACATTTAAGCTGTCGAAATGGCTGTTGAGGTTGTAAACCTTGTCTAAAATAATATGGCCGTTTTTTGAAACTTTAACATTACCATTGAAATTTTCGAGATTTGTTAATGCAGTAAAATACTCATCAACTTTTCTTGTTAAAGTATCATTATTTATCTGTCCGTTGACAGTGGTCACAATTGCTAATAATACTGTGGGAATAATTTGTCTCATAGTTAACCGTTTTGTGTCTGGACTGAAGCATGACCGCCAACGGTCTAAGCTATTTGGTGTGGCTTTATTGCGCGAAGTGCGCAGTCCGTTCGCAGTTTATTTCTTTAAATTTATTAATTCCAATTTCATTTGCCAAAACAAAAAGCCATAACAAATAGCTGTTGTTAGCAGCTGAAAATTCTAGAGTATTGGTAATATATCTTGAAATGCGTGGTTGTTCAAACTAAAACAATATTGCTTGCCGATGGCCAAATCTTTTAAAGCAAAAACTCTGAATAACTTGAAAAGAAAATATTTCAAAATAAAAACTGAAAGTGATTTTATCTGCTCGAATTCTCATTGCTTGAAAATTCGAAAAGTTCTAGTT
>JBEIPP010000156.1:0-7530 GCA_040376995.1 Flavobacteriales bacterium | reverse complement strand
TGAGGATTGAGTTGCATTTAAAACAGTAATAATATCTCTTTGATGAATTTTAGGTAACTGAGACATTAATTTATCCAATGCTTTACTGCCACCCATAGTGTGAAGTTTTACAACCTCTCCCATGCCACTATAAAAATCTTCTTCTGTTAAAGTATTTGTGAATTCAGGGCAAATATAGATTTGATGAGGAGGATAAAAAGTTCCTAAAATATTTTTATAAGACTTATAGTTTAACGAAGTTTTACTTCCCATACAGCTATCTGCTTGGGCT
Source organism: Flavobacteriales bacterium (assembly GCA_040376995.1). GTDB lineage: Bacteria > Bacteroidota > Bacteroidia > B-17B0 > Aurantibacillaceae > UBA4416. The sequence goes on along the minus strand of JBEIPP010000156.1, from coordinate 7,259 downwards.
AATAAAGTAGTAGGAACATAAATCCAATTCAATCCTCTGTAAAATGTAGAGGCAACAAAACCACTCACATCCTGTGTAATACCTCCCCCAAAAGAAATAATTTTTGTTTTTTTGGTAGGCTTTAAAGAAATAACTTTATCAAAAATCACTTCTGATGCTGCCAAAGTTTTATTTTCTTCGATTGCATCTAACACTAATACATTCTCTGAATTTGAAATAGTGCTAAAATGTGACTGATATAAATTGAAAATATTTTTATCAATAATAAAAACAGCTTCCTTAGTCTCTAAAAGTTGTTTTAAAAATGAAAAATTACTTTCGAAATAGATATCGTAATCATGAATACTGGAATGTATTTTTTTACTTTCACTCATAATTTAAACTATACTATATCCTCCGTCAGCAAAGATTGTTTGGCCTGTGACAAAAGAATTTTTTTCGGAAGCTAAAAAATAAATTAACTCTGCTATTTCTGAAGGTTCTGCTAAACGATTAATAGGCAGGTTTGATTTAATCACTTCAATTTGCTCTGGTGTGTTGTTAATCTTAGTTAGCTCTGTATTAACATATCCTGGAGCCACAGCATTAATTAATACATTAGAACTGGCATACTCAACTGCAGCAGTTCTTGTAAAAGAGTTAATAGCTGCTTTAGAAGAAGCATATATTGAACGACCTGATTTTGTAACGCCACTCCAAATAGAACTAACATTAACAATTCTACCATAGCCTCTACCTTTCATTTTAGGAGCTAATAAATCTGTTAAGATTACAGGTGCCCAAAAATTTGTATCAATTAACTGATGTGCTTTTTCAAAGTCAATTTCACCAACATGTGCTAATGGATTAACTCCTGCATTATTAATCAATACATCAACAGGTTGATTTAAAGATGAAACATAATCTTTGATGCTTTTAGGTGATAATAAATCCAATTCTTGTCTACTTGGTGCCAAAACAGAAAAGCCATGAGCTGAAAATAATTCAGCACATGACTTTCCAATTCCTCTGCTGGCACCAGTAATTAAAACTGTTTTATTCATACTTACCGCCTGCTTGCTCAATCAATTTATCATAACGTTTTTGCAACATTTCAATGCGGTTTTCATCTTCTTTATAAATCATGCCGTAGAAATTGCGTTTGTTTTTTAACCACAATAACTCAAAACCAACAGCCTTTAAAATACCTTTATCTCCACCATTTGCTAATGTTACTTTTTTTGCATCAAATAACACCTTACGAGTTTCAAATTTATCTAAATGTCCGTTTGTATACTGGTCAAAGAAAGGTAAAGACGCTTCAGAAACTCCTCCTCCAATCACGCACTCCATACCATTAAATTTCTTAGCTTTATTTAATACCTCTGTGCAGATTTTTCCAATTTCATCAGAATTGATATGTTCGCGGGTTAAACCTAAAGAACCTGTCATATCCACACGACCAATAACGATTCCTGTTAATTCATTTATTGTGGGCAAAGCCAACATTTCATCAAAATTTTTAACCGTAGAAATAGTTTCTACATTAATTAAAAAATCAACTTCTTTTCTTTCATCTTCAGGAAACGCCAAATTAGCGCACGATAAAAATTTCTTTAAAGCATAGGCTGTTTCAATCATTGGCCCAACAATACGAGTTACCCCAATTGAACGTGAATCATACATATCTTTTAATGCCTCGCATCCACCGATTTTGATAGTTAAATCTAAACCAGCTTTAGTAATTACTTCTTTTAAACGTAAAGCCTCTTCTAAACGAGTACCCTCTGCTTCAAACTCTGCTTTAATTCCAATTGCATGATGATTTTCTTTCAAATCTTTCAATTGGTCAACCATTTTCTTTTCTAAATTATTCATATATGTTATGCTTTAGTTTTTAAATTTTATACTTTAAATATAACTCGATTACTAATATAAAAAAAATTATCCTAAATATTCTTTTATAAATAGATTTGACCTAAACTCTTCGCGGTCTAAAAACGGCGCCAAATCCTCTAAAGGTGCGGAAATAATTCGTCCATCGTCTAATTTTTTAGAGGATACTTTAGGGAAAAACTTATAGTCATTTGTTAAAATAACTTCACAAATTATAGGGCCATGATATGATAAAACATCATCTATTTCTTTACCTAAATTTTGATGAGAAGTAATTTGACAAGTTTTAAAACCATATGCTTCTCCTAATTTTAAAATATTAGGAAAACTAACTCCTGATTTTGGATCACTACCTACTCTATGTCCACCAAAAAAACCATCTTGAGTTTGTTTAATAGATACATATCCATCATTGTTTAAATAAATAATTTTAATTGGCATTTGATGATGGATAACCGTTTGTAATTCCTGAATATTCATTTGTAAGCTTCCATCTCCTGCTAAACAAATCACATCCTTAAAATTATTTGCTGCACAAGCACCAATGGAAGCTGGTAAATCAAAACCCATGGAAGCGCATCCGCTATTCCAAAAAATACGTGCTTTATTTTTGATAGGCATAGCCTGAAACGGTGCTACACAAGCTGTCCCATCTCCTGTAACACAAATAGAATTTTCGGGAAGATGTTTACCTAATAATTCCATAAAAACGTACGGATGAACCCCATCTTTAACTTGACGATATTCAGGCAATACACTTGAATACTTTGCTTTACGTTCTTTAGCCCATTTTAACCAATCTTGGTGTTGAGCTGAAATTGAACTTTTTAATACATTCGTTAATTCAACAATAAATGCCTTAGCATCTGAATATATTGGTAAATCTGGTTTAACAGTTGGTTTTAATAACTCTGCTTCATCAATATCAACAATAATTTTGTAAGCTTCTCTGGCAAAAAATTCCCAATTATAACTTACCTGACGAATATTATTCCTTGTTCCAATAGTGATTAATACATCAGCATTTTGAACTGTAAAATTACCTGCTCTATTTCCTAAAGTTCCAAATCGACCAATATAATTTTTATGATCATCATCTATAATGTCAATTCCATTAAATGTAGTTACAATAGGAATATTACAATTATTTAATAAATCATATAATTCGTTAATAGCACCCGAAATACGAATGCCCTGACCTGCTAATATTACGGGACGTTTCGCCGTTTTTAATTTTTCAACTACTAATTTGATTTGGTTTGACAAATTTGTTTTAGATGCTTCTGTAACTTTTGGAATTTCAAATGACCTTAACTCTGACTCATTCACTAAAGCACCCTGAATGTTCATTGGAATATCTAACCACGTAGGCCCAGGACGACCGGACGTAGCTTCATAAATAGCTTTTTGTAAATAATATTTTATATCATTCGCATCAGTAACCATGTGCGCAAACTTTGTAATAGGAGAAACTATTTTAATAATATCTACCTCTTGATCTCCTAACTGACGTAAGCCTTTGACATCAGGACAAGCATGAATAGTTGTTTCAAATTTTACTTGACCTGATAAGTATAAAACCGACACAGAATCCGTCCATTGCCCCATCACACCATTTAAAGCATTTAATCCTCCAGGACCGGTGGTAACATTAACCACAGCTAAACGATTAGCTGTTCGAGCATAACCTTCAGCAGCAATAGCACAAGCTTGTTCATGATGATTACAGATGTATTTTAACTCTCTTCCGAGTGAATCATTTAAGTGCATTGCGCCTCCACCCGTTACCATAAACAGATGTTCAACACCATTATCTTTCAAATACCTTGCTATAAAATCAGAAACCTTTATCATATTCTACTTATCTGTAATTAATAAATCTTTATTTAAATTATTTTTATTTAACTCATACCAATCGTATAATTCTTTTACAGAGCTCTCGATTGGTGTGAATTGCAATAATCGCACTTCTTTTCTTAATAATGCATTATCTCCACTATATTCAAGACCAAAACCATCCTGAGCTACTTTAATTTCAATATCTTTTTTTGAAATTGTTTTAACAAGCTGAGCAATTTTTAATAACTCAACTGAATTATCTGGTGTTATATTAAATGCTTTTTCGGTAGGATTATTCTCTATAAAATGCTCTAAAATCGGCATCAAATCATTAATATATAAATAATCGAATTTTTTATTTTGACGCAAGGTTATAGGCAAATCAAACAAGCTTTTGCAAATAGCATTGGATATAAATCTAATAGCGTAGTCTTCATATTTTCCAAAGACTCCAAAAATTCTAAAATCATATACATGATTTAAACTAGGTAAAAGTTTTCCAAAAATGTATTTATTATAACCATGTTCATCTTTTGGAATATGAGTTCCAAAATACGTTTCGGGCATTTTAGGAATATAGTTTTGCATATCATATATGGCGCCAGACCCCATGTTTAATAACTTCCCCCAACTGTTTTGATGTTTTAATAAATTAAACATCATACGTGAGTTTGTTAAAAATAAATTACTAGTATCAGTTGCATTTCTATGTCCTGCTTTTGCTGCTGAATGTATTACAACATCAAAAGAATATTTCTTAAAATATTCTTCAACGCTTTTATCATCGCTGCAATCTAACTCCAATCTAGATGGAGCAACAATTATATATTTTTCAGCTAGATATGATTCTTTTATATTTTTACCTATAAAGCCATTTCCGCCCGTTACTAATATTTTCATTAATCCTGAATATTAGTTTTTGATCTGTTTCTAAAAAAACTGAAAGCTAATAGTCCAACAAATATGAATAATGAAACTAAAGAAACCATTAAGCCAATATTTTTAAATCGTGGTGTAAACTTTAATTCTACTGTATTATTTCCTTTTTGAGTCATTAAGCCAGTTAAGCCGCAATTCAATCTATGTAATTTAACTTCTTGTCCATTTAAATTAGCTTTCCAACCTTCATCAAAGGGAATAGAGAAAAATAAAATTTTAGAATCCGCTGTGTTTAAACTTCCAATAATATTGTTTTCCGAAAACTTAGAAATTTTAAATTCGTCTTTTTTCAATACATCAACATAGGCTTGGTAATTTTCAAATGTAATAGGAGCAATAGTATCAGCTATATTAAATGAATTAATTGAATTAAACGTTGCTTTATCTTCATTACCAATCACACAAGCTCTTAATAAACAAAAATCTTTTTGAGTAGGTGATAATTTTTTAAACTCCTCTTCTCCAATTCCTTTATCATAGGTAAAGCCGAAAGGCAAAGAAAATTTATTTTTAAACACTGTTACATCTCCAAACTTAGCAATTGAATCAAAGCCCATTCCCTTAACTGCTCCATCTGTACGTTTAGATAACCAATATTTTCCACTTGCTAAAGAAAACAAAATTGGTCTGTCACCTAATCCTTTAGCCCAACGTGTTGAATTCTCATCCTTTACATCAATAACATTTAAATCACCTAAAAATTTGATATAATTTTTTTGATTAAAAGAGAAATAAGATGAGGTTCCATAAAAACCTTGAACCTTAGCATCATTAATACTTGAATGAATGGCCAATCCCGAGCTATAATCTTTGTTTAATCTATAAAAGCTCTTATCTGTTTGTTTTAAATAGCTCACTGCATCAACTGTATAGTCATTATAGCCTACTTTATCTTTTAAAACACTTTGAGTTACTACATCTCTCTTATTAACTGTTATACCGGAGAAATAGGTTATTTCAATAACACACAGCACTAATAACAAAATTTTAGCAACATGTTTTATTGATGTTTTTTGGCTTAACCCAAATAATAAGGCGGCATAAGCAAAAATCAAAAATGTTGCAAACGATCTTAAACTAGTATTAATGGCACCTTTAAATTGTGATGCTGGAGTATATAGTAAAAACAATAAAATTAACACTGTTGCTCCTAATACAATTTTATTGAGTTTCCCTTGTTGCTCGATATAATGAATAGCTCTTGCTGAGAACATAACCATAAAGAAAATAATTACTAAAGAGAAAGTTCTGAAATAGTCTCCTGAAAACGCCCAAAAAGCATATCGGAAATAAGGAAAGATAATTGGTAAACAAAAAACAAATGTCAAAACTCCGTAAAAATATTTTTGACGTTTATTTAGCGAACTAAAAAATTGAGGAAATGTAACCAGTGAAAAAATACCACAATAAAACAAAGGGGCTTCTAAATAATTTTGCCAACCTTTAAAATTATTTCCAGTGCCCAACATATCACTTCCAAAACTTCTAAATACTGTTGTGAATCGTAACACATCATCCGCAGGATCAAACATACCTGCTTGTTGCAAGCGAGCAAATAAACTTGCCTCTCCTCCAACACGAGGACTCTCTGTATATTGTAACAAATCAGCAAATAACTGATAAGAACTCATAAAAACAGCAACAGTTGCTAAACCAATTGTTTTAGCAATAAAAATAAAAAATTCTTTGTTATCTTTTTCATACACATCATGATAACGTACTGTAGCATAAAAAGCCAATAATATAGTATACATAAATAAAAAGAATGGCTGTAAAAATGCCATGAGAGTAATACCAATAACTAACCATGTATACTTTCTGTGGTTTAACCATCTTTCAAATCCGTATAATATGATGGCAGCATATAAAGCTTCTAATGAAAAAATTGTCCAGCATCCTCCCAAAATTATAAATCCTGAGAAAGCATAAAAAAAGGAAAATACTGTTCTTGAGAAGTAAGATATTTTCAATTCTTTTAAAAATTTATAAAATACAACTCCAGAAAGAACAATTTTTATTATTTGTAAATAAACCAATAAATATGGTATTAATGGCTTTTCAAAAAAAGAAACTACTAGATGAAATATATCACTATAGAAAAATGGAAAAATATTTTGTCCCATACCTTGAGAAAAAGACCAACCAACATCATTTCCGTTATTCATATAATCCGACACACCTATTATCCAAGGAAAAACGATATTTATTGTATCACTTCCTATATCTTTAAATAAAAATATTTTTTTTCCAAAGATGTAATCATCATAAATTACTACACATGTTAAAAATATTAAAAGACCAATAAAATAACCTTTTTCAATATTTAAATATTTTCTGAATGATTCCTTTTCTTTTTTCATATTACCCTCAAAAATATATATTTTTTTAGTTTATGACTATAAAAGTATATAAATCATAATATGATAGTGTCTGTAAAATAAAAAATTACATTTTTATATAAATAGTCACAACTATCCGAAAGTTAAATTTTAAAAAGTGACAGAAAATTTTCAAACCTTTGAGGTATCGAAACCTTTAAAAAAGTATGAGCCTTTTCTGCCGCAACAAAAATAACAATAAACCTGTAATTCGTCAGGTTATAGATT
>JBEIPP010000019.1:0-27236 GCA_040376995.1 Flavobacteriales bacterium | reverse complement strand
TTGGTTTGGTGTCGCAACAAAACTTAATCGTTGGTCAGCACACTTTTTTTGTGTCTGCGGTTAGGTCGATACGTTTTGTGAGGTCTGCGTTGGTTAGTGAGCTTGTCGAAGTATTGGGTCTACCAAGTTTAGTGAGGTCAACACGATGCTTATTAATTTGATTTTGTAATTGTCGCCACGAAATGAAAAGTAAATTTGTCTGTAAATTAAACTTTGGTGTCGACGTTAAGTTTTTCGGTTCTCGTCAACCGCTTGGGTATAACGTTTTGCAGATACACGCTGTGAGCGTTGGATTGAGGGTGGGAAAATAGCGTGTATGTGCTGTTATCGGCTGCCCTTCTTTCGGAATTAATATTAACAATTTAAAATAAAACAAAATGCACGCAGATTTAACTGGAGCTTTGGAACAACTAAATAGAAGTTACAAAGCATTTGAACACAGAGGACAAAAAATGTCCAAAGACCAAGTTCGTAAGGTCTTAAAATACGGAATTGATAAAGGCTATAAAACTACTGCCGAACTTAAAGACGAAGAAGTAGATAAGGTTTTAGGCTTACAAATTTGTTACAAGTCAAATGAGCCTTGTAAATTCAATTGTAGCGGTCTTTGTCGGGAGTCTTGTTAGGGTTGCCGATAACTCTCTTATAGGTACGGTTTTATATCTAAAAACTGTACAAAGCCAACACTTTTTAGTTGGCTTTGTACAGTTTCAATTTTTGTATTCCTTACCTTATTTCTCATTTTTTGTTAAACTTAATTTCTCCAAAGGACTAGTTACCCTACCTATTCCATCTATACTAACATGAGTATAAATTTGAGTTGTTCGAGGACTCTTATGTCCCAACAAATCTTGTATATACCTCAGGTTAATCCCTCCTTCCAACAAATGCGTTGCATAACTATGCCTCAGTGTATGCAAGCTAACACTTTTATTTATTCCTGCCAAATTTTTAGCCTTATGAAAAACCTCTTGCAAACTGGTCTCCGTATACTTTTCCCCCTTCTGCCCCTCAAACAAATAAACCTTTGGCTTATATATAGCATAATATGATCTCAACATATCTAATGCTGTCATTGATAGTGGCACTACCCTATCCCTGTTTCCTTTTGCCGACTTAATAGTAATCAACATCCTCTTTGAATCCACATCTTTAATATGTAAATTCAATAACTCACTGCGCCTCAATCCTCCCGAATATATTAACGCCAACATCGCTTTGTGCTTAATATTATCTAAACTATTTAACATTGATTCAACCTCACTTAAACTCAAAATCGTTGGAAGTTTATGCGGCCTTTTAGGTCGCTCTATATTTTCTATTTGCATACTTGCATTTTCTATTTTTCTAAAAAATAATTTAACCGCATTTACCACTTGGTTTTGATAGGAAGCCGAAAACTGATTAGCTAAAATATATTTATTATTAAAACTAAGTAAATCTTCATTGGTGATTTCACATACAGGCTTATGGGCGTAATAGCGCAAAAATATCTTCAACGCATCCGTATAGGTTTCAACCGTGTTATCACTGTACCTCTTTGCTTTTAACCAAAATTTAAATCTTTCTATTTTTTTTATAGCCTCCTCTGTAAGCTCTGTATAATTTTCAAATTCATTTAATGTAACACCTAGTTTTTGTCTTTTAAATTCATCCTTTTTTACCTCAACTTGCTTGCCTGTCGCATTTTTCAAATCAACATAATCTAAACAATACGTGTTTTCACCTAAAGTCAATAAATCATTAATAATTTGGGGATTGTAAGGCAAATACCAGCAATTCATTGTTTTACTCCAACGGATGCTTTTTAAATAAGTTCTTAAATGTGATTGAACCCCATCATTTCTATTAAAAATAAGCTGCACCACTTGATTTTCGTGATGAAATGCAGATTTCAACTTAAGTATTGGCAAATTATTCATATACCAAAATTAAATTAAAAAGTAGCATTTGATTGCTATATATTGCAGCAAAACGAGAATCACAAAAAAAAGCCTGTCTACTTTCGTAAACAGGCTTTTCTTTTTAAGAACTAATTTTTATTTAATTTCTTGAGCTGCTTCAATTGTAAATTCAACTTCAGCTGTTCCGTCCATATCAATACCATAATCTTTACAAACTACATCAAACTCACCTTCAAATCCTGCTACATTCATCTTGTATTCTTCAATAGCTTTTGTACCCATATAGTTAAATTGTAAATCAACATCTTTAGCAACTCCTTTAATCGTTAATTTACCTTTAGCCGTGTAAGCATACTCACCAGCCTCTGTATTTTTAACAACTTCTGTTGCTTCAAATGTTGCTGTTTTAAATTTAGCCACATTAAATAATTTTTCTTTGTCTCTTAAATGTCCATCGCGCATACTGTTTTGAGTATTGATAGTAGACATATCTAAACGAATAAATACTTTTGGTCCTGCAGTTGCTTCTAAATTCACAAAACCACTATCAATTGTAATAGAACCTTTTGTATCTGCAATAAAATGTTCGATACTAAATCCTAATGAACTATGAGCACCATCTACATTATATAAACCTTTTAATTCAGCAACATCTTTTTGGTTAGCTGTCATAATGCTATCGCATTGTGCTTGGCTTGTGCAAGTATATTCTTGCCCATTAATGTTACATTTAATCACTTCTTCAGTTACCATTTCTTTTGAGCAACAAGCTTCAGCACTTGAACCTCCAATACCAACAATATAAGGTGCGATTACTAAAGAAACAATAGACATTAATTTAATTAAGATGTTCATGGATGGTCCAGATGTATCTTTAAATGGATCACCAACTGTATCACCAGTTACTGATGCTTTGTGTGGTTCTGATTTTTTGTAGAACATCTCACCATTAATTAACACACCTTTCTCAAATGATTTTTTAGCGTTATCCCAAGCACCACCTGCATTTGATTGAAAAATACCCATTAACACACCTGATACAGTAACACCTGCTAATAAACCTCCTAATACTTCTGGCCCGAAAATAAAACCAACAATAACTGGAGTAATTAAAGCAATAGCACCTGGCATCATCATTTCGCGGATAGATGCTTTAGTAGAAATAGCCACACATTTTTCGTATTCAGGCTTAGCTTTGTATTCCATAATTCCTGGAATTTCGCGGAACTGACGACGAACTTCTTGTACCATGTCCATAGCTGCTTTACCAACCGCTTGAATACATAATGCTGAGAAAATAAATGGAATCATACCACCTACAAATAAACCTGCTAAAACTGGCGCTTTGTAAATATCAATCGCATCAATTCCTGCAATACCTACGAAAGCAGCAAATAAAGCTAAAGATGTTAAAGCTGCCGATGCAATTGCAAATCCTTTTCCTGTAGCTGCTGTTGTGTTACCAACGGCATCTAAATTATCCGTGCGCTCACGAACCTCTGGAGGTAATTGACTCATTTCTGCAATACCACCTGCGTTATCAGCAATTGGTCCAAATGCATCAATTGCTAATTGCATCGCTGTAGTTGCCATCATACCTGCAGCTGCAATAGCCACACCATATAAACCTGCACAGTAGTATGAACCCATAATACCACCAGCTAATGTTAAGATTGGAATAACGGTTGATTTCATACCAACTGATAAACCACCAATAATATTAGTAGCATGACCTGTAGAAGATTGTTGAATAATAGATAATACTGGAGCTTTACCCATTGCTGTGTAATACTCCGTTACAATACTCATAATAGCACCAACCACTGTACCAACTAAAATAGCTAAGAAAACTCCCATTTTAGTAAAAGTAGCGTCACGTAAAACGATATCACCTTCTGGTAACATCCACATCACAATAAAATAAGACGCAACAACTGTTAAAGCCATTGAAGCCCAGTTTCCATAGTTTAATGCATTTTGTACATTTGATTTATCATCTTTAATGGTTACAAACCAAGTACCTACAATAGAGAAAACGATACCTAAACCACAAATAACCATTGGTAATAAAATTGGTGACATCCCGCCAAAAGCATCTTTTACAATAACTTCTTGTCCTAATACCATAGTCGCTAAAATAGTCGCTACATAAGAACCAAATAAATCAGCACCCATGCCAGCCACATCACCTACGTTATCACCAACATTATCAGCAATAGTTGCAGGGTTACGAACGTCATCTTCAGGAATACCTGCTTCTACTTTACCTACTAAGTCAGCACCAACGTCAGCAGCTTTAGTATAAATACCACCACCAACACGAGCAAATAAAGCAATAGACTCAGCTCCTAAAGAGAAACCCGTTAATACTTCAATAGCTGTGCTAATTTGATTAGCGCCTAAGCCTTTAAACATACCTAAAAAAGCGATGAATAAACCACCTAAACCTAAAATTGCTAAACCAGCAACACCTAAGCCCATTACTGTACCACCAGTAAAAGATACTTTTAATGCTTGTTTTAAACTTGTACGAGCTGCTTGAGTAGTACGAACATTTGCTTTGGTAGCTACTTTCATACCAATGTATCCTGCCGTTGCAGAAAATACGGCACCTATAATAAAGGCAATTGCAATTACCCAACTTGAGTGAATTTCTTTACCATTAACTTCATGAATTGTTCCAGAGTATGCTAATAATGCTGCTGCAAACACAACAAAAATACTTAACACTTTCCACTCTGCTTTTAAGAAAGCCATCGCACCATCAGCTATATAACCAGCTAATTCTTGCATGTTCTTATCGCCGGCATCCTGCTTATTAACCCAGGCAGATTTTATAGCCATTACTACTAAACCTAAGATTCCCAATAAAGGTATCACGTAAATTACTAATTCGTTCATATGTTTTTTTGTTTTGTTATTAATCTCTAATTCAAAAAGTTACAAGCTAACTCCTTAAAATTAGGGCTGCAAACATACGCAATCCCTGTTGAATTTCAAAATAGTAGATGTTTTATAAAAAGCTAATAATCAATTGCTTAAATAACAAATTAATGAATGTAGCTCCAATTTTAATAATTATTGAGGTCGAAAATACGGGTTGATGGATAATAGGCGTTAAAGTAGCCATAACCGTTATTTACGTTTGTTGGGTAATTAATTGGCTCGCCCGTAAGCTGATTAATAATTGCCCCCGATTTTTTAAAGGCATTTAGGTATTCGAAATAACCTTTGCTTATGTGACTTAACATAACAGCAATAGAATCATGCGGACTAGCTTCTTCTAATTCCTTGCTTACACTATATATACTATTGGTAAATGAATTGTCATCTAATAACTCGAACTCCTTTATTATTCCATTACTTCCTTGAGAAAAAACCTGATTAATATCCAAAGGAGAAGTGCTGTTTGATTTTCGGATATAATTTACCACATAATAATTTTCGGCGCTTGGGTCATCGTGAAAAGTGTAGTTTACTTTTATGACTGTATCACCAGGATTTTTTATTACTTGAGGATAAATAGTATCAAACTGCACTTGAGGTATTAACAGAGTTGTAGCATTTATTTCTTCACCCGTTTGTGGATCTTTCGCATATAGTGTGTAAGTGCCGTAATTGTATTGCAAGGTGTTTATACTTCCATACACACCAGGGCTTATCATATATAAAGTATCAACAACACCAAAATATGTAACTGTTACAATTGCATTCTCAACTAAAATTTTATCTAAGAAATCATTATTCAAACTATCGTCATCTTGTATGCCTTGTCCTTCTAATGCGCTAAAACTGCGCGTTAAACTCACAATCATAATTTGATTGGGAATAACTTGTGATGCTAATACCAGTTTTGGATCGGCTGCTTTTACATCAATATCTATTGGCTTTGGAACGCAACCAAATAAAACACTTGCCAAAATCAATATGTAACACAAATTCTTCATGACTAAAATTTAAAATTATATGCAACAAAAGGAATGAAACCGAACAAACCTTTTGCTTGATATTTATAACCTGTATCTGTAGCCACCACTTCTACCCTAGTTGGTTGTGCGCGATTAAATAAATTATAAGCGCCTAAATGCCATTCGCCTTCATACTTTAAATATTTTCTTTTTTCTCTCGTTTTAAAAATCATATTAATATCAAAACGCGAAGTTGAAGGAAACGAATAGGAATTTTTATCGCCATAAATTGGCAACACATCAATACTTGTGTAAGATGAATTAGGTACTAAATAATTTCCCACTACAGGTGTAAAGCGTTGTCCCGATGAATAAACAAAAACAGCAGAAATAGAAAACCGTTTTGTAAATTCATATCCACCTACTAAAGATAAATCATGTCGGCGATCAAACTTTGCATAATATGCCTTTCCATGATTTAAATCTTCAAACTTGCGATGTGCCCACGAAAGCGAATAGCCAATCCAGCCAGTAAACCTGCCTTTCGTTTTTGATAAAAATAGTTCTCCTCCGTAAGCCCAACCTTTTCCTTTTACCAATTCATCTTCATAATTATCATTTAAAATCAGTACTGCACCTTCTCGGTACTCAATCATATTATTAATCCATTTGTAATAAGTTTCTATAGTTAAGGTTGTTTTAATTTTTTTCAAAAGTCGATTGTAACTAACTGCAATTTGGTCAGAGTTAAGTGGTTTCACTTTTTTAGTAACTGGATACCATAAATCTGTAGGTAGAGCAATTGCAGAATTAGAAACTAAATGCAAGTATTGTTTCATGCGAGAGTAACCAAGCTTAACTGAATTTTTTTCGTTGATGGAATAAGTTGCAGAAAGACGAGGTTCAAAACCTGCATACAATTTTCCCTTCGTTGCAAGCATTGATATGCGTGCGCCGTAATTTACTTTAAAGGATGTATCAATTCTCCAATCATTACCAGCATACACACCAAAATCATTTGTATACATTTTTTCTCCTGGCCGAGAGGCAACAAATTCGGACACCTCACCCGAAGTACTTACCACATTTGGTTTAAATAAATGATTGGTATAATAAGCTCCAAACTTAATTGTGTTTTCTGGATTCAAATAATAATTATAATCAACCTTTGCACCAATATCTGCGATACTTGATTTAGTTAAAAATGAATTACCTGGAATACTCGCAGACACATCATATTTAAAACGCGTATAAATGAATGAAACGTTAGAAAATAATTTTGGATTATAAATATGATTCCATCGTAAAGTATTAGTAAAATTACCCAAAGTAAAGCCACCTTGAAAAAAAGAAGAATCACTTTCCGACTTTGCTTTTAAAATATCATTTCCATAATATCCACTTAAGTAAATACGATCTCTGCTATTTAAAATATAATTAAACTTATAATTTGCGTCATAAAAATAATAAGGAAGTATATCTTGTTTGTAAGCCCACTTAAAAACCTTATCAATATATGACCTGCGGCCGGAAACAAGAAAAGAAAATTTATCTTTAATAATAGGCCCTTCAACAGTTAAGTGCGAGGACAACAAGCCTATTCCGCCTTTCACATGAAATTTTTGCATATCCCCTTCTTTCATCCGAATATCCATAACAGATGAAAGGCGGCCGCCATATTGTGCAGGAAATCCACCTTTGTACATGGTAACATCCTTTAGCGCATCATTATTAAATACTGAGAAAAAACCAAATAGGTGACTAACATTATAAACAACCGCCTCATCTAACAACAATAAATTATCATCGCCATTACCTCCACGCACTAACATTGTGTTTTGTCCATCGCTGCCGCGCTTAACGCCGGGCATAAGTTGCATTACTTTAATAATATCCGTTTCGCCACCAATAGTAGGAATGTTTTTTATTTGTTCGATGGGTATATTAATTGCGCCCATTTGGGTAGAATGCACTTGTTCATATTGGGCATCTTTATCGCTTGTAATAACAACTTCGTTTAATGTGTTATCAGTTGAAGAGAGTTTAATATCGAGTTGTACGTCATTATTTAAATCTATTTTTTTAATGTAGGATTTGTATCCAATGTAAGTACAAACAATTTCATGGCTTCCTTTTTCAAGCGTTAAAGAGTAAAAACCATAAACGTTTGTACTGATACCTTTGCTTGTGCCTTTAACATAAACTAATGCTCCAATGCTTTGTTCGCCATTTGATGAATCAGCGACAGTGCCGCTAATGGTAAACTGCTGGGCAAATGAATTCCCAATAATGAAGGACAAAAAAAAGAAGAGAATAATCTTATTCATTCAATTAAAGTAATTATGTCTAAACGCAAATTACTTTATAAAATTACGTCAAATGAATTAATCTACCAAAAGCTTCAAAAACTTAATTCAAATGGCTTTTTTATCAATCAATCATATAATTTTTATTATATAGAAATTATATTTATTATAAACTTCAAATCCTACTATAATCCTTAGAGAAAATTACTATTTTCGTAAATTGCCAACCAATTTGAATTCAATTTAATGGACAAGAATTTTCACAGAAAATTATACTTCCTTACTATCTCTGTAATAATAGTATTACTTATTCCGAATGTTTTTAGGCAAGGTTTGTTTATGGATGGATTGCAATATGCTTGTGTATCCAAAAATTTTGCAAATGGAAAAGGAAGCTTTTGGTTTCCATATATTTCTCAGAGTTGGTGGTATTATTTATGACTTATAAAATTGTTAATTATGTTAGTTGAAATATAAAACTAAGCCATTTGATGTTTATTACAAGCAAGGGGTAACAATAAAAAAATCTAAATTCTGTCATCATATTGACAATATTTATGTTAATTTAGTTATTATATTGACAATATTTATGTAATTTTTGTCAATGTACTGACAAATTTAATATATTTGTATTGTGGAAATTATTAGAAATCAATTAACTGACCTGAAAAACAGCCTAAAAGCACAAAAAGTAACTTTACTGCTTGGTGCCAGACGCGTTGGAAAATCTATCTTGATTAAAAGCTTATTAAAAACTTACTCCAAGCCTTACCTTTTGTTAAATGGCGAGGATGAAGATACGCACCAATTATTAGCACAAAGAACAGCCGGTAACTACACTCGTTTATTAAAGGATTATGATTTGCTAGTAATTGATGAGGCGCAAAACATTCCTGAAATTGGCAAAAAGCTAAAATTAATGGTGGATTCGCTAAAAACGCTTAAGATACTAGTAACAGGTTCTTCGGTTTTTGATTTACTAAATACTACTGGCGAACCTTTAACAGGAAGAAGTAACACCGTTTTTTTATATCCGATATGGCAAGGCGAATTAAACGAAAACAGTTTACAAATAAAACAACGTTTAGAAGACCGTTTGATATTTGGCTCTTATCCTGAGTTGTGGCATTTGAATACTTATGAAGAAAAAAAACGCTATTTAACTGATTTAGTGAATTCCTATTTGCTAAAAGATATTTTAATGTTGGATGGCTTACGAAATGCATCCATTGTTTTTAAGTTATTGAAAATGATAGCCTATCAAATAGGTAAAGAAGTCTCTTACAACGAACTAGGAAATGCGTTAGGTATCAGTAAAAATACTGTTGAGAAATATTTAGACCTATTAACTAAAGTTTTTGTTTTACATAAAGTATCGGCATACAGTAATAATTTACGCAAAGAAATTTCGAAAAGTCAGCGTTGGTATTTTGTAGATAACGGCATACGTAATGCACTGATTGGCGACTTTGATAATTTAGCCTTGCGAAGAGATGATGAAAAAGGAATGTTATGGGAAAATTATTTATTTATGGAACGTTTAAAACGTAACACCTATTTAAAACAACAAACCGAGTATTATTTTTGGCGCACATACGACCAGCAAGAAATTGATCTAGTTGAAATAACCAATAAAAAAATGAGTGCGTTTGAATTTAAATTCAGCTCAAAAAAAACACCAAAACAACCTATTGCTTTTAGTAAAACTTATTCTGATGCAACATTTGAAGTGATAAACGATAAAACGTATTTAGATTTTATTTTATAAAACTACTCAAGAAGATTAAAACACTTTATCTAAAGCTATTTTAAACCAAGAAGTATAATGGTTAGGATTTGAAACAATGTCTTTTTTAATATCTGAAACAGACAGCCATTTATAGTTTTCTACTTCTTCCTTGTTAATGATAGGATTTTGGTTTGTGTTACCAATTAAAACATAATCCAACTCATGTTCAGTTAAACCATTCTCAAAAGGGGTTTTATAAATAAAGTTGGTTTTAATTTTTAAATCACAACTCATTCCCATTTCTTCAAACAATCTGCGATTAGCAGCATCTTTAATAGTTTCATTTGGACGAGGATGAGAGCAGCAAGTGTTTGTCCATAATCCTGCACTATGGTATTTTGTTATAGCACGTTGTTGAAGCAATAATTCATTTTTATCATTGAAAATAAAAATAGAAAAAGCACGATGTAACAATCCCTCTTGATGAGCTTGGAGTTTTTCCATCACACCAATATCATTGTCTTGTTCATCAACTAGTATCACATATTCTTTGGTCATAACATCCTCCGCCCTGCGGGCACCTCCTTCAAAGGAGGAAAAAATAAATGAATTACAATAAATTTAAGCTATGGCGAACGTAAGAGCTAGCAAATAATGCTACTTTTTGAGAATTTGGAATACGAATACGCTCTTCTAAAATACACTCTGGTTGAAGTGATTTTATTTTATTAAATAATTTTCGGTAATAAATGTATGCTACATAAACTCCAAAACGTGAATCTTTTGGTAGTAATTTAATTCCCTCTAATCCCTTATTAAAATCTAATTCTATATCGTCTTCTAATGCTGCTTTTGTTTTAGGACAAAGCTCTGTTAGTTCAACATTTGGAAAATATACGCGCCCCATACCTAAATAATCAGCATGTAAATCACGTAAAAAATTAATTTTTTGAAATGCTGAACCTAAAGCCATAGCATAAGGTGTTAAATCATCATACATTTTTTGGTTTCCTTTTACAAAAACTCGTAAGCACATTAAGCCAACTACTTCAGCACTTCCTAAAATATATTCTTTATAACCATCTGCATCATACGCTTTCTTTTCTAAATCCATCTCCATACTTTTTAAAAAAGTATCAATTAATTTATGATCTACTTTGTAGTCATTTATTACTTTTTGAAAACTATTTAAAATAGGATTTAAACTGATTCCACGTTCAATAGCACGATAAGTATCTATTTTAAACTCTTCTAAAAGTTCCTTTTTATTATAGTCATGAAAAGTATCAACTATCTCATCCGCAAAACGAACAAAACCATAAATACTATAAATTGGGTCTTGAAAATCTTTATGCAAAAATTTGATACCCAACGAAAACGAAGTGCTATAGCTATTAGTAACCATTTTACTGGTTTTTATGCTGACGCTATCAAATAATTGTTTCATGTAGTGGTAGATTGCTAAGATAATAAAATTATATCACTTACAATGCAAACATCAAAAATGGAATTTTGTTTAACTTTCTTTAATTTTTATTTAACTCTTTCAAAATCAACTCTGAAACCAATTTCCCTGAAATTAAACATGGTGGTACTCCAGGCCCTGGAACGGTTAATTGTCCAGTATAAAATAAGTTTTTAACTTTCTTGTTAATTAACTTAGGCTTTAAAATAGCCGTTTGGCTTAAGGTATTTGCTAAACCATAGGCATTTCCTTTAAAAGAATTATAATCTTTGATAAAATCTGAAGTGGCATAATCTCTTCTTAATACGATATTATCCTTAAAAGACACTCCAATTTGTTTTTCGATACGAGAAATAACCATATCAAAATACTTATCGTTAATTTTTGGTTCGTCTTTTAAGCCAGGAGCAGTTGGTATTAAAACCATTAAATTTTCGCAACCTTCGGGCGCCGTGTTATCTGTTTGAGAAGTACAACTTAAATATAATAATGGGTTTGTTGGCCACTTTGGATCTGTATAAATTTCATCTGAGTGTTTTGCAAAATCCTCATCAAAAAATAAAGTATGATGTAATAAATTTGGCAACTTTTTATTAACGCCAATGTAAAAAATTAAACTCGAAGGAGCCATTTTTCTAGTTTCCCAATATTTAGAAGAATAATTTCTGTAAGGCGCTTCTAATAATTTTTGTTCTGTAAAATTATAATCAGCACTAGATAATAAAACATCAAAACCTTTATATGAAGGCTTGTCAGTTCGAGCGGAGTTGAGAACTAAAACCTCACTTGCTTTATTATTTGTCACATTAATTTTAGATACATCAACATTTAATTCAAACTTCACACCTAACTCTAATGCTAATTTATGCATCCCATTTACTACACTTACCATTCCTCCTTTTGGATACCAAGTACCTCCAATCATATCAGAGTAATTCATTAAACTATATAAAGCAGGTGTGTTTTTTGGTAAAGCACCTAAAAATAAAACAGGAAATTCTAATAACTGAATAAGCTTAGGATTTGAAAACGATTTACGAATATGTGAAGCAATGGAATTAAAAACATCTAATTTAAAAATGCCTTTAAAAAACCGAGCATTCATAAACTCCGTTAATGATAAACCTGGCTTATACACTAAATCATGCATCCCAATATTATATTTAAACTCAGCTTCTTTTAAAAACTGTTTTAATTTAATGGCGCTACCTGGTTCAATACGTTCAAACATATTATATAGCTCATCAATATCACTTGGAATATCTAATGGACCATCTTTATAAACAATTCTATACGATGGAGACAAACGCTCTAATTCATAATAGTCGGAAACTTTTTTACCGAAATCAGCAAAAAATTTATCAAAAATATCTGGCATCCAATACCAACTTGGTCCCATATCATACACAAAACCATCTTGCTCAAACTTTCTTGCTCTTCCTCCTACTTGATTATGTTTTTCTAATACAGTAACATCGCAACCTGCTTTAGCAAGATAACATGCAGCAGATAAACCCGAAAAACCAGAACCTATTATTGTAACTTTTTTAGACATACTTGAAGAACAAAAAATGTAAAATATTGTTTAAACTTACACAATAATTCAATAATCAAAAACAGAATAAAAATCATATGCAAAAACACATTGTTATTATAGGATCTGGAGTTGCTGGATTATCAGCAGCAGTGCGACTTGGCGCAGCAGGACACAAAGTAACTGTTGTTGAAGCAAACGACTATATGGGAGGTAAATTAACCGCCAAAATGATAGGCAGATATCGCTTTGATTTAGGTCCTTCTGTGTTCACAATGCCTCATTTAATTGAAGAACTGACAAAAATCAGTAAACAAGATGCGAAATTTGAATACTTAACTTTAGATAAAATTTGTAATTATTTTTATGAAGATGGGACAACATTAACTGCTTATCCTGATAAAGAAAAATTTGCCACTGAAGTTCAAAATAAATTAGGAGAAACTAAAGAGAGTGTATACGAACAACTAAAATACAGCGCAACTGCTTATGAATTAATAGGAGAACTATTCATGGAGCAATCGTTACATAAACTCTCTAATTTTTTAAATTTAAAAACGACTAAAGCTGTTTTAAATATTGGAAAATTAAAATTGAACAAAACAATGAACGATGTGAATAGTGCTCGTTTTAAAAATCAAAAAACAGTTCAATTATTTAATCGGTTTGCTACATACAATGGATCTAATCCATATCAAGCTCCTGCAATTATTAATATCATTTCTCATCTAGAGCATAACATAGGAGCCTTTGCGCCAAAAGGTGGCATGCATGATATTACGATGCATTTATATAATTTGAGTTTAAAATTAGGTGTAGAATACAAAATGAACACTCGCGTTACTCAAATTATAACCAAAAATGATATTGCAATTGGAGTTGAAACTAGTAATGGTTTTATAAAAGCAGATATAGTAGTGAGCGATTCAGACATTAAACATGTGTACACCAAATTGCTTGATAAAAAATACTATCCTGCAAAAATACTATCTCAAGAAAAATCTTTATCAGCCTTAATTTTTTATTGGGGAATAAAAAAAGAATTTAAAGAATTAAGCTTACATAATATTTTATTTAGCGATGATGGACAAAAAGAATTTAATTGTGTATTTGGCGATAAAAAACCATATCACAACCCATCAACTTACATAAACATAACATCTAAAGTAACACCAACCGATGCACCTGAAGGGTGTGAAAATTGGTTTGTAATGATTAATGTACCTCATAACACATCAGGCCAACCAATTGAGTATGTACAAGAAATGCGCAAACTTATTATTACAAAAATAAATCGCGTTTTAAAAACAGATATCGAACAATATATTGAAGTTGAAGAAGTATTAGACCCTTATTTAATTGAGCAACGCACAAGTTCTGCTGGCGGTTCACTATATGGCAATTCTTCAAACAATAAATACGCAGCATTTTTACGTCATGCCAATAATAGTTCTAAAATCAAAAACATGTATTTTGTAGGTGGAAGTGTTCATCCTGGTGGAGGAATTCCATTAGGTATGCTTAGCGCAAAAATTGTAAGCGAAATGATTGCTGAAAGAGTTTAGATATAATAGATGACAATAGTCATTTAAAACTGTTTTTTTGTGTGATAAGAGTCAAATAAGAGTTCTATTTATTGATTATCTTTAATGCATGAAAAAAACATTCATTCTTTCACTTAGTTTTATAGCAGTATTACTTTCTTGTAAAAAAGAAAAAGAATCTATTCAAGTAACCAGCAGTGATATTACGGAATCTGTTTATGCTTCAGGCAAAGTAAAAGCTATTGACCAATATAATGTATACTCAACTGTTAATGGTGTTTTACAAAACATTATTGTAAATGTGGGCGACAATATCACTAAAGGTCAAACTCTTTTAGAAATTGACAACCTCACCTCTGAATTAAATACCGAAAATGCTAGAATTGCTTTAGATTTAAGTGCAGAAAACAACCGTAAAGGTTCGGATAAATTAGAAGAAATTGAATTGAACGTTAATTTAGCTTTAGAGAAATTACAATTAGATTCTTCATTATACTTTCGCCAAAAAAAACTATGGGAGCAAAACATTGGCTCTAAATTAGATTTTGAACAAAGGCAATTAGCTTACAACAATTCATTAATTAATTTTCAAACAACTCAAAAACGCTTAGCTCAATTAAAAACTCAATTACAAAATGAATTCAAACGCGCTAACGTAAATTACGATATTAATCAAAAACTATTTAGCGATTATTCTATCAAAAGTTCTATTAACGGAAGAGTGTATGATATTTTAAAAGACCGTGGAGAATTGGTAACACCACAAACACCATTGGCTGTTATTGGAAAAGCAGATACTTTTTTATTAGAATTAGCGGTTGACGAAAACGATATTATTAAAGTAGCAATTGGACAAAAAGCATTAATCACCATGGATAGTTACAAGGGAAAAGTGCTAGATGCGATAGTAGACAAAATCTATCCAATAATGAATGAACGCACCAGAACCTTTGTTGTGGAAGCTCATTTTATTAATGCGCCAAAAAAGTTATTTCCCAATTTATCTGCCGAAGCAAATATCATTATTCAAACCAAAAAAAATATCATTACCATTCCTAATAATTATATCATTGACGGAAAATATGTTTTAATAAATTCTGATGAAAAACGAGAAGTTAAATTAGGTATGAAAGATTATCAAAAAACAGAAGTATTGGAAGGATTAAAAGAAAACGAAACCATTTACAAACCTTAATTCATTGAACTTTAAATTAATCATAGACCTTGCCATTAACCTTATTCGCGCACGACTGAAGCAATCTATTGTTGCTGCCGTGGGTGTTACCTTTGGCATAGCCATGTTTATTACTTTATTAGGTTTCATGAACGGATTAAACAATCTGCTAGATGGATTAATGTTGAACCGCACTCCTCATGTAAGATTGTATAATGAAGTAAAACCTAGCCCTGATCAACCTGTATTAATTTCTAATGAATATAAAAACAATACTAATTTCATTCAATCTATTAAACCAAAAGATAGAGGAAGAGAACTATTTAATAGCAAAGCCATTATTAATATTTTAAAACAAGATAAGCGAGTTATTGACGTAGCACCTAAAGTTACAGCACCCGTATTTTTTAATGCTGGTTCTATTGAAATTGCCGGAGTGGTTAATGGTATTGACGTACCAGCCGAAGAGCACTTATTTAAAGTAAGTGATTATGTTATTGAAGGCAATGTATTTGATTTGAATAACGAAAATAATACCATTATTATTGGTAAAGGTTTAGCGGAAAAAATGCTCGTTAAAATTGGGGATGTGATTAAGATAAGCACTATTAAAGGCGGCTTAGTAAGTTTAAAAGTTGTAGGTGTAATGCAAATCGGTATTGCCGAAATTGACAATACCATGAGCTACACCTCTCTAAGAACCGCTCAAATGTTACTAGGAGAATCTGCAAGTTATATTACCGATATACAAGTTAAACTTACGAATGTATTAATGGCTCCTGAGGTAGCTAAAGAATATCAAGAAAAATTTAAAATAGATGTGATTGATGCTCAAACCGCTAATTCGCAATTTGAAACAGGAAGTAAAGTGCGTTCTATTATTTCTTATGCAGTTGGTATTACCTTATTAATTGTTGCGGGTTTTGGGATTTATAATATTTTAAACATGATGATTTACGAAAAAATGGACTCTATAGCTATTTTAAAAGCAACTGGTTTTTCGGGAAATGACGTGAAATGGGTTTTCATCTCTTTATCATTAATCATTGGTATTGTAGGCGGACTCTTTGGATTACTCTTTGGATTTGGCATCAGTAACATTATTGACATCATACCATTTGAAACAGCATCCTTACCAACTATTAAAACCTATCCTATAGATTATAAAATAACCTACTACGTCATTGGTTTTACATTTGCAGTTTGTACCACAACCATAGCTGGATTATTTCCAGCATTAAAAGCTAGTAAAATAGATCCAGTAGAAATTATTAGAGGAAAATAAAATGCCAAAGAAAATACTAGAAACTATTAATATCAATAAATACTTTTACGATCCAGTAAAGTTTAGAGTATTGTCTGATATCAATATGTCTATTAACGAAGGGGAGTTTGTTTCGGTTGTTGGAAAATCAGGCTGTGGAAAATCAACCTTGTTGTATATCCTATCAACTATGGATACTGATTACGAAGGAGAGTTGTTAATCAATAATGTGAACCTTACAAAAAAAACCGATAAAGATTTAGCCATTGTTAGAAATGAACATATTGGATTTGTATTTCAATTTCATTATTTACTAGCAGAATATAATGTACTAAGAAATGTGATGTTGCCTGGTATTAAATTAGCAAAATATCCTTTAAAAGAAATTGAACATCGCGCCATGGAACACTTGAGAACATTAGACATGGCAGACCAAGCACTAAAATCACCTAATCAATTAAGCGGTGGACAAAAACAGCGTGTAGCCATTGCACGTGCCTTAATTAATGATCCAAACATTATTATGGGAGATGAACCAACTGGTAATTTAGATAAAAAAAACAGCGACATGGTTTTTGATATTTTTAATAACCTTGTGAAAGAAAGAAATCAAGCTTTATTAATTGTGACACATGATCCTGATTTTGCTGCTAGAACACATCGAACGATTGAGATGGCAGATGGAAAGATTATTAGTTAATTCTTAACCACATAGAAATATAGACTTTATCATAATAGATTTTCAGTATGATTAAAGTATACATAGCTATCAAATTGAAGGGTCGCTTCCTATGTGGTTTAATCATTTAAAATTGCTTAGTCAATTGTTTAAAAGCATTCGGAATATTTTCAATCACATCTGTTGGAATCATTGCCACTTCTCCCTTTTCTTCTTTAGTGATATCTCCAGCCAAGCCATGAACGTAAACACCAATAACACTTGCGTCAAAAGATGAATAACCTTGTGCTAATAAACCGGTAATTAAACCTGTTAATACATCTCCGCTTCCACCCTTTGCTAATCCTGAATTACCAGTACTATTAAAATAACTTTTTCCATCAGGAGTAGTAATGCAAGTATGTGCTCCTTTTAAAACAACGTATACTTTATGTTGTTTTGAAAATTCAATTTGCAACTGATGTCTTTCAAAATCATTTGCTACTGATTTCGTTAATCGTTCAAACTCTTTTGGATGTGGAGTTAAAATAGAATTGGGAGGAATAAACT
This sequence comes from Flavobacteriales bacterium, assembly GCA_040376995.1. Lineage (GTDB taxonomy): Bacteria > Bacteroidota > Bacteroidia > B-17B0 > Aurantibacillaceae > UBA4416. Next base: position 9,180 of record JBEIPP010000019.1, on the reverse strand, counting down.
TCAACCATTCTTTATTTAAACTAATACTATTTAAGGCATCAGCATCAATCACTAAAGGCTTTTTAGAAGATTGCAAAATTGCTTTCACACTTTGTTGTGTATCTGTCTCTGTGCCAATACCTGGACCAATACCAATAGCAGAATATGCACTAATATCTAATTCATTAAATTGAATAAACTCATTTCCGTTTACTAAAGCCATCGCTTCGGGCACAGAGGTTTGCATAATATCATATCCGCATTGCGGCACACACACTGTTAATAATCCTGCCCCACTTCGTAATAATGCATGTGCGCTCATGATAGCAGCACCCATTTTGCCATAACTACCAACCACCAATAAACTATGCCCAAAAGTTCCTTTATGAGAAAATTTTTGACGAGGTTTTATTAATTGCTTGATGAAATTTTCCGTTACATAAAAAACATGACAATTAGTTTGAATTTCCTCTGTCCACTTTAAATCAATATCTAATACATGACCATTACCAACATAAGTATTATTTTCAGCAAACATAAATCCTAGCTTAGGATTTTGAAACGTTAGCGTATGCTGTGCTTTAATGATAGGTGAATTTTCATCAGTGTGCTTATCTACAAATAAACCAGATGGAACATCAATAGCAATTATTGCCGCTTCACTTTCATTCATCATATTTACACATTCCGCTGCTAAGCCTGTTAATGGCTTTGATAAACCTATACCAAATAATGTATCAATGATTATATCTGATTTTTGAAAATGAGGAAGATGAGTCACATCATTCACTTCCATTAAAAACCGAGGAAATAATTCTTCTAAACGTTTTTTATTAATTAAGAAATCTTCGGAATAGTTCTCAGAATAATTAATTATAAATACCTCAACCTTATAACCATGCTCTAACAATTGTCGTGCTATAGCTAATCCATCTCCGCCATTATTTCCTAACCCGCAACATACTTTAAAAATAGTTTCTAAATCGTAATGCTTCATAATCCATTGCGAACACTTAGAAGCCGCTCGCTCCATTAAATCAATAGAGGCAATTGGTTCTGATTGAATCGTATAGGCATCAATCAATTTTATTTGTTCAGCAGAAAATATAGGTAAGGCTTGTTGCATAGTTTAAATTTAGAAAATTAATTTGACAATTAAACTTATGGTCATTCTGAACTTGTTTCAGAATCTATAAAAAGTAATATCAAACTATGAGATGCTGAAATAAATTCAGCATGCCTTTCATAGTGTTCCTTTATTGCTATTAGAATTTAATTTATAGAATCCAAAAGCCGAAACACATAAAATAAAACCCAAAACAACAAAAGCCACTTTAAAACTACTGACATCTACTAAAGCTGAAATTAAAAATGGTCCTGTTGTATTTCCTATTCCCCATGATATGGTGTACAGTGCTGCATATTGTCCTCGGTTTTTATCATTGGCTCTCTGAAGCCAAAACACATTCATAAAAGGCATGGCCATAATTTCACCAACGGTAATAAATAATATCATGACTAATGATATAAACTTGGCGTTACCTGGAATTAATAAAGATAAGTAAGAACAAGCACACATCACTAATCCGATAATAATCCATTGTGTGTTTTTATTTTTCTTTTCTAGTGTATACACTAATACCATTTCAATAGCTACTATAATGATTCCATTAATTGCCATGATCAATCCTATGTACTTTTCATTCAGCAACATATCATCTCTAAAATACTTTGGAATCGTTGTAAATAGCTGAACAAAACAACATGAGAATAAAATCATCAACACTAAAAACAATAAATAGGTTTTATCTTTGTATGCGGACATAACATTAGGCACAGCATCTTCTTTTACTTCTTTGGTGTCTGAGCTGGTCGAAGACTCTTTCTTTAGTTGAATATTAGGTCTCAAAAAATAAAACAAAAGTCCTGCTGCTAATATATTGGTGATACCATCTACCCAAAACAATAATTCATAATCGTATGCTGCCACCATTCCACCTAAAAAAGCGCCAACAGCCCAACCTAAATTAATTGCCAAACGATTTAAAGAATAGGAACGCGTTCTGTTTTCGGGTGTGCTATAAAACGCGATAGAAGATGAATTAGCTGGACGAAAAGCTTCGTTAATCATACTCAACAAAAACGTAAATACACAAATAAGAGGATATGATTTCACTTGCCCTAACACAATAAACATCAAGCCGCCACCAAATAAAGTAAACAACTGTACTTTATAAAAACCAATTTTATCCGAAAACTTTCCTCCAAAGTAGGCGCCCACAATAGAACCTAATCCAAATAGCATCATCACAAAACCCGCTTCACTTAAACTGCGATGCATTTCTTTACTGGTTAAGTACAAGGTCATAAATGGAACAACCATTGTTCCACTTCGGTTGATAAGCATAATGAAAGACAGCAACCACGACTCTTTGGAGAGTCCTGTAAAAGATGTTTTATAAAGAGAAAATGTTTTTGCTATCATAAACCGATAGTAAAACTACTTAAAATAAAGAAGTTTGAAAAGCCACTTGAGTTTTCGCTACTTTTTGGGTTACAAATGAACCTGTGACATGAAACACTTCTGTTTCTTGCAAACGAGAAGCAACCACTACCTGAGTTTGTTGAGCGTGCTTTGTAAATAAATCCTTTACAACCGAAGGGCAATTATTGTCTTTAGAAAGATGTGATAAAATCACATGACTCATTTTATTAGATTTATGATTTACAAATAAATCTAAAGCTTGCTTGTTTGATAAATGGCCTTTATCACTTCGAATACGTTCTTTTAAATAATAAGGATAGTAACCACTATCTAATAAACCCTCGTCGTAATTAGCTTCTAAGAAAGCGGCGTGACATTGCTTAAAATTTTCAATCACATGTTGACAAACTGAACCTATATCTGTTAACACGCCAATTTTAATTCCATTACCTTCTACAATGAAACTATATGGGTCAGATGCATCATGACGTTTAGGAAAAGGAGTTACAATTAAATTACCAATGACAACTTTCTCATATCCGCTAAATGATCTAATTAAAACATTCTCTAACACTAAATGCGAATGACTTAATGTTTGTGGCGTAATATAAACGGGTAAATTATATTTTTTGGATAAAGTTTGAACGCCTTTTATATGATCGCCATGTTCGTGAGAAATAAAGATGGCTTTGATTTTATCCAAAGCTAAATCCAAACGTTTCAGTCTCAATTCTACTTCCTTACAAGAAATACCAACATCTACCAACACGGCTTCATGATTATTACCCACGTAATAACAATTACCATTGCTTCCCGAATTTAATGAGGTGATGAATAAAGACATGCTTAATTGTTACTGGTTATATTAATTTTTGGCTCCGTAGGAGCTTTTTATTATTCCTTGTTGTTATTTTAAACTCAAGATAAGGCAATCTATCTGATTCACTATTTATTTCTTTTTTAAGTCTCCGTATGAGCATATTGTTATTAGTTGAATATTAAAAAAAACTCCAAAGGAGTAATCTATTTCATTCAAACAAAATTCATCCATTTTATTTTTCAGAGGCTCCGTAGGAGCCTTCTGTTACTAGAGAATGAATATTATGTTTATTAGCTCCGTAGGAGCGACCTGTTTTATTCTATCCATTCAAACACATATTTCTCGTCATAATCAATTTCAAATTTTTTCAAAAAATCAAAATATTCTTCTCTAAATGTAGTCTTTTTATGATGCTCTTCTTGACTCAAAATATATTTTATTACATTATCTATTTGACTTTTTGAATAAGAAAAAGCTCCAAATCCCTCCTGCCAATTAAATTTGCCTTTTACCCAATGTTGTTGATTAATAAAATTTGACGAACCTGCTTTTAAATCCCTCACTAAATCAGAAATTGTCATAGATGGTTTTATCCCAACTAACAAATGCACATGATCAGGCATACAAGAAATGGACAGCATTTTTTGCCCTCTATTTTGAACAATGCCAGTTATATATTTATGTAATTCTTCGTGATGAATCTTAGAAATTAAATTCTCTCTACCTTTTACGGCAAACACAATTTGAATATATATCTGCGAATAGGTATTCGGCATTTTACAGGTCGCTCCTACGGAGCTAATATTATTATTGGTATTTGTTTTCTATTAACAGTAAGCCCCTACGGGGCTGTGCATTAAATAACTATAAAAAAACAAAATTAACTATTACCTGAAACTACCTTGCTATAATTTGTAGCATTATAAATTAATTTACTATAAAACATAAAAAAAGCCTCTCTCCGATAGCTATCGGGATATGAGAGGCTTTTAATTATAAATCAAACTGATTAAGCGCTCACTGCTTCTTCCATATACGCTTCAATTGGCGCACAAGAACAAACTAAATTTCTGTCACCGTAAGCATTATCAACTTTAGCAACGCTTGGCCAAAATTTATTGTCGCGTACCCAAGTTAATGGATAAGCTGCTTTTTGGCGTGAATAAGTTTTTTTCCAATCATCTGCTACTACTAGTTTGCAAGTATGTGGCGCATTTTTAATCACGTTATCAACTTTGTCAAATTTACCATCAATAATTTCTTGTATTTCATTACGGATAGAAATCATCGCTTCGCAAAAACGATCTAACTCAGCTTTTGATTCAGATTCAGTTGGCTCCACCATTAAGGTATTCACTACAGGGAAAGCAACCGTTGGCGCATGGAATCCATAATCCATTAAACGTTTTGCCATATCAGCTACCTCAACACCAGATACCATTTTAAATTCGTTACAATCTAAAATCATCTCGTGAGCACAACGTCCGTTTTTACCCGTATATAAAATTTTGTAAGAAGGTGATAACAACTCTTTCATGTAGTTAGCATTTAAAATAGCTATTTCAGTAGCTTGTTTTAAACCTTCGCCACCTAACATTTTTATGTAACCATAAGAGATTAATAAAATCAATGCGCTACCATAAGGCGCTGCAGAAACAGCTGTAATTCCTTTATCTCCACTGGTGTTTACAATCGTGTGAGAAGGTAAGTAAGGCACTAATTTTTCAACTACACCAATTGGTCCCATGCCAGGTCCACCACCACCGTGAGGAATAGCAAACGTTTTGTGTAAGTTTAAGTGACAAACATCAGCACCAATATTACCTGGTGAAGTTAAACCAACTTGTGCATTCATATTAGCTCCATCCATATAAACCAATCCGCCATTATCGTGAATTAATTTAGTGATTTCTGTAATCGACTCTTCGTAAACACCATGAGTAGATGGATACGTCACCATTAAACAAGATAAATTATCTTTATACTGTTCTGCTTTAGCACGTAAATCTGCTAAATCAATATTTCCTTTTTCATCACACTTAGTTACAATAATTGTCATACCAGCCATCGCAGCAGATGCAGGATTAGTACCGTGAGCAGAAGATGGAATTAATGCCACGTTACGGTGCGCATTTCCATTAGCAATATGATATGCTCTAATCACCATTAAACCCGCGTACTCACCTTGAGCACCTGAGTTTGGTTGAAAGCTCATACGAGCAAAACCTGTAATCTCAGACAAATCTTTATTTAATTGCTCAATTAATTCAGCATAACCTTGTGCTTGATTAACTGGCACAAATGGATGAATGCTTGCAAACTCAGGCCATGTTAAAGGCAATAATTCAGAAGCTGCATTTAATTTCATGGTACAAGAACCTAAAGAAATCATAGAGTGAACTAATGATAAATCTTTATTCTCTAAACGCTTAATGTAGCGCATCATTTCACTCTCACTGTGGTAAGAATTAAAAGTTGGATGAGTAAGAAATGACGATTGACGATTTAAGATTGACGATTTAATTAAGTCTGAAGTTTTATATACTACATCGGAGGCTGAGCCTGTCGAAGCCGCAAAAACAGAAACGATATCATTTAAATCATTTTGTTCAATCGTTTGATCCAATGAAATACCAACATGTTTAGCATCTACTAAACGGAAGTTAATTTCTTTAGCTTCAGCAGCTGCAATTACTTTAGAAGCATCGCACTCAACAATAATCGTATCAAAATATAATTTTGTTTTGACATTTAATTCTAATCCTTTTAAAGCTTCAGCAACAGAGTTAGTAGCATTGTGTACACTTTGTGCAATGGCTTTAATACCATCTTGTCCGTGATACACCGCGTACATACTAGCCATAATAGCTAACAAAGCTTGTGCTGTACAAATATTAGATGTTGCTTTATCACGTTTGATATGTTGCTCACGAGTTTGCAACGCCATACGTAATGCAGGATTACCTTGAGCATCAACCGATACACCAATAATACGTCCTGGAATTAAACGCTTGTAATCTTCTTTACAAGAAAAAAACGCTGCGTGAGGTCCACCATATCCTAATGGCACGCCAAAACGTTGTGAGTTACCTACAACACAATCAGCACCCCACTCGCCTGGAGGAGTTAATAAAGCTAATGCTAATAAATCTGTAGCTACTACTACTTGTACTTCTTTAGCATGTGCATTCGCTACAAATGTTTTATAATCGTTTGCTTCACCGTTAATATCTGGGTATTGAATCAATGCACCAAAGAAAGACTCATCTAATGATACCGTATTAGCATCACCAATTACTAATTCAATTCCGTAAGGTACTGCACGAGTTCTAACCACATCAACAGTTTGAGGGTAAACTGTTTCGCTGATAAAGAATTTATTGCCACCATTAGCAATTTTTGCTTTGCTACGGTTACTGTAAAACATAAATAATGCTTCAGCAGCAGCAGTTGCTTCGTCTAATAACGACGCATTAGCAATTGGCATAGCTGTTAAATCCATTACCATGGTTTGGAAATTTAAAATTGCTTCTAAACGACCTTGAGCAATCTCAGCTTGGTAAGGTGTGTAAGCTGTGTACCAACCTGGATTTTCTAATATGTTACGCTGAATAACTGCTGGTAAAATATTGTTGTAATACCCTAAACCAATGTAAGAACGAAATACCTTATTTTTTTTACCTAAAGCTTTTAAGTGCTTTGTGTATTGATACTCGCTCATAGCCGGAGCTACTTGCAATGGTTGTTTTAATCGAATGCCCGCAGGCACAGTTTGGCTAATTAATTCATCAACAGATGAAACGCCTATTTTGGCCAACATTTGTTTAATTTCATTTTCACGTGGACCGTTATGACGGGAAACAAATTTATCAGTAGTCATATAATATGTTTTTTAAGAGGTGTAAATTTAAGGAAATTCCTATGCCTTAAGTAACGTACTTTTCAACCGATTGTTTATAAGATTTTCGGGCTGATTTTTAAGAAAGAATGAGATAATACTACCTTGCCGCTATTATAAGAGTTCCAGTATTCTTATAATACCTAACTCCTTTAAATTTCCCTCTATTATTTTTATAAAAACTCAAATTGTAAGGCGGAAATAACACTAAATACTCAAATTGTTGCAATTCTTTTGCAGAGATATCTAATCCCTTAGGAAAGGCAGTATTAATACTTTTTCCCTCAAATTTAAATTTATATTTATCAGTTAATTGATAGTAGTTTCGGTACACTCCAAATAGTTCTGGAGCAATGCCTACTTTTTTAGCACCTATACTATCCAAATAAGTAAAACAAGTTTTAGTATCCGCTTGCTGCCAATAATCAAAGGTTTTATGCAAACTTATAGTCGTTAAAAAATGAAGTGTCAATAATCCAGTGATAGTGTAAGTAACTATTGCTTTTATTTTTTGCTTCGTTACAACGGCATTAATAAACCCAACTAAAACCATTGCTATTAAGGGATAAAACATCAGTATTGTACGATGTGTTGGATATAAAACATCCAAAAACCATTTATTAAATACGGTTAATAAAAGCATTATCAATAATAAAGTGCTAGCAAATGTGTACCAAGTGCATTTATGCTTTTTAGAAAAAAGAATTCCGAAAACAGCTGATAAAATAACAAATAAGCAAATCACATAAGCTATAATTTGAACAGTAACAGAGTTTATCAATCCTTCTTGATATAATAAGGTTTGAACATACCCTCCAAAAACACTTAACACTAGATCATTTCCTCCATAAGCCCCTATATCATTTGAACAAATTGTGATGAATCTCAAAGCTTTAATGACTAGAGCCGAAATACCAACAATATAAATAAATTCAACATAAAACAATTTGTCTTTAATGATTACTAATCCTTTTTTGAAGTGATATTCATAAAAGTAAATGATGCTAAATGCTACAAAAAAATAAAAGAAATTAAAGTTGGCAATGGCTGCCATTCCTGCTAAAAACAAAGATAATACAGATAAATTTCGTTTATTACTTGTTAAAGCTAAGTAATAACAAGTAATACTCAAGCCTTCAAACATTAAGGCAGTGGAATAACCTCTTGCTAATGACAAATAATCAATTAAAAACGGATTTAATAAAGCAAATGAAAAAGCCAATACTTTAGAAGGAATATCTTTCAAACTTTTAATCCAAAAATAAACAGTAGTTAAAAAAACACCTGACGACAATAAGGTAAAACATCGTAACTGACTCGTTTTTTCTAAACCAAACAGCACGCATGTTTTCATTGCTAAAAAATTAAACCAATGCGTATTTCCTGTGCACAAAGTTTCTACCCACCAAAAATGCTTAGCATTATAAAAGGAATAAGCTTCATCATGAGTCATAACCATACTCACTGCTTTTATCAACACATAAAGCATTATAGCATACACCAAAAAAAAGAATGTGGTGTTTGTTATGAATCGTGATTTAATATTTTGCATGGGATGATAAAACCGAATTTACATTGATATATTTGAGTTAGATGTCAGACGAAGATACAGAATTTCAAACCAAACTTTACGAAGATATACTAAAATATTATCCGCTAAAAGATAAGCTAAATTTAAATTTTCAACCTAATATGCCCGTAAATTCCTATATCAAATATCACACTCATCCTAACTTTTTCAAAAATAAGTTAATGAAGCTCTTTAACCATTGGTAATAGTGCTGGTGTTTTAAAAATTGGGGAATAAAAGTCTGTGATTTTCAAAAAAAGGCAAACTCATCATCAAAGTTCATTGATTTTTGTTTTCGTTTTATTCGCCTTGCTTTTGGTTGTATACGCTGTATCACGTAATCAAGAGTGAGGTAATAACATAAACAAATCCGTATTTTTTCTACAAAATTGGAAAAGGCAGCTTTACCGTTTGTTTTTATTCTTCTT
>JBEIPP010000161.1:0-7250 GCA_040376995.1 Flavobacteriales bacterium | reverse complement strand
TTGGGGAAAAATATGAGCTTTTAAAAACGGGTCTTCTACTTTGCACTTGTATAGTGCCTCTATATTCATCCACACCTAATTTTTGGGTAACATTAATCAATATTGAGCAATCGATTTTTTCAGAAGTTGTATAGTTATCTTTTGTCCACTTTGTGTTGTTCATGAACTCATAAATAGCTTTTTGTAATTGCTCAAAAATTTGTTTTTCAACGGTTCCTTGAATTTGAGTGGAAATAACACTTACTTGACAACTAAGTTCTTGCGTCACGGCAATTTTACTAAGGATAAAAAATAGAGATATATAAATATATTTATGCATGATTTTTTAAATAATTAAGAGCAAAATTAACTATATCTTTTGCCAGTTCTTGCTTACTTTTTAACTCAAAATTATACAAATTATTGTGTTTATCAATAATAGTTATTTTATTCGTGTCAACACCAAAACCTGCACCTGTTTCTATTGCCGAATTAGCAATTATAAAATCTAAATTTTTCTTTTTAATTTTTTCTTTAGCATATTCAATTACATTATTTGTTTCTAATGCAAACCCAACTAATAGTTGATTCTTTTTTTGTTGTCCTAATGTTTCAAGAATATCTTTTGTTTTAACCAATTCAATAGAAAAATCAGAGTCCTTTTTTTTGATTTTAGATTCAGCTACATGCTTTGGTTTATAATCAGCTACAGCTGCTGATAAAACAACAATATCAGAATCTGTAAATTGATTTTGACAAGCATTAAACATTTCTTCTGCATTTTCAACTTTAATAACTGTAATAGTTTTTTCTAGAGGGAGATGGTGCGATGGACCTAATACTAGAGTCACATCAGCTCCTAATTTAGCAAACTCATCAGCAATGGCAATGCCCATTTTTCCTGAAGAGCGGTTTCCAATAAATCTAACTGGGTCAATAGCTTCGTAAGTTGGACCAGCATTGATTAATACTTTTTTTCCTGAAAAGGGTAAGTTATTTTCGAAATACAGATTGATAAATTGAACGATGTTTTCTGGTTCTGCCATTCTTCCTTCGCCAATTAAACCACTTGCTAATTCCCCACTTTCGGCAGGAATAATGATATTTTCATTTTTTCGAAGCGTTTCAATATTATGTGCGGTAGTTGGATGTTTATACATATCTAAATCCATTGCTGGAGCTACGAAAACTTTGCATCGTGCAGATAGATAACATGCTGTTACAATGTTATCACAAATTCCGTTAGCAAACTTTGCTAATGTATTTGCTGTTAAAGGTGCAATAATCATTACGTCTGCCCATTCAGCTAAAGCAACATGATTATTCCAATTGTTGTTTGCGTCAAAAAAATCAGTAATAACTTCGTTTTTACTCAATACAGAAAGTGTTTTTGGTGTTACAAATTCTTCAGATGCTTTTGACATTACCACTTTAATAATAGCGCCTTCTTTAATAAATAAACGAACCAAATGAGCACATTTGTATGCAGCTATTCCGCCAGTAATTCCAAGTAAAATATGTTTATTTTTTAAAGTCATATGGTATTGCCTGTTTAGTTGTTTTTGTATATGTTTTGGCAAACTTGGCTTTTTATATAAATTAAAAACCCATCTGCCAAAAGGAGGATGGGTTTTTAAATATTAATTCAGTATAAAATTAAATTTTAGTTTGTTGTTCTTTAGCAGGATTTCTATAGTAAGTTTTATCTTCTAAGAACTCATTAATAGAAATTAAAGCAGGCTTAGGTAATTTTTCATAAAATTTAGAAATTTCAATTTGCTCTCTGTTTTCAAAAATTTCCTCTAAGTTATCAGAATGACTAGCAAACTCAGCTAATTTGGCAGATAATTCTTCTTTCATTTCAGAACTAATTTGGTTAGCACGCTTTGAAATAATAGAAATTGATTCATAGATATTTCCAGTTGGACCATCAAATCTTCTGATATCACGTGTTACTGTACTTGGTTCTGCGTTTGTTTTTTTAAAATCCATTTTGACTATTTATTATTAATATTATTTTTCATTTTTAAACAGCTCTCATAAACAGCTTCTGCCTTTGAGAGATAATTACTTTTAGGGTACAAATTTAATAATTTTAAATAACTTTCCATAGCTAAATTTAATCTTTCTAACCTTTTGGTTTCCAGGCTATTAATAGCTAAAAGGTAGTAAGAATCAATTGTTGTATACATAATTTCGTCAATATAATTTGATTCAGGGAAATCTTTAACAAAATTATGACTAGACGCAATAGCCGCTTTATAATCACCAATATTAAAATATTGTTTAGTGATGTCGTATTCTTTATGTTCTAATTTTCCTCTTAAAATATCATTTATTTTGTTGCAAGAGTCTATACGAGAACTCTCAGGGTATAAATCAATAAAATTTTGCAATTCTGCCATTGCGTTTTTAGTGTCAGTTTGATCTAATTTATATATTGGAGAATTTAAATAATAACAATAAGCATTCATAAATAAGCACTCTTCGGCATGTTTTCCACCAGGATAGCTTCTAAAGTAGTTTTTGAAATGATATTGAGATAAACTGTAATCGCCTTGGTAATAATTGCAATAAGAAAAGTAATAATATATCTCTTCGGCTTTGTCTGAACCTTTAAAAACAGGAATTAACTCTTCAAACAAAGCTAAAGCTTTAACATAATTACCCTTTTGATAATATTGATTAGCCCTTTCTAATTTCAACTCATAATTCGAACTTTTTAAAAGTCGATTATACCCATCGCAACTTGCCAATAAAGTGGATAATAATATTATGAAGTATGTGCTAATTTTTTTCAAGCGATTGCAAAGTTAATCGATTTAATGGATTAGGGTAGCTTTATTTGTTAAAGAAAGTTAGTTAATAAAGTGAAAAGTATAAAAAATTATTTTTATAGTACTATGCGTTCAATTAATTTCCTTTTTTAAAATTAATATTTCCTAAAGTATCTAAAACTTTTTTAAATACATCAAAATAAAGCATTACCATTAATGAAATACTCATTAACCAAATAACAGCAATATTAAACCAATAAGTTGGAATTAGTTTCCCTAACAATAACTTGTTAGGCGCATAAAAATGAGCGGCTCCTAAATTAGATTCACTTGGATCAGTAAATATAGGGTCAGTTCTTTGAATAAGTCTCCCATCCTTTTCTAAACAAGAGATGCCACTCATATCGTTTGCATTTTTCACCAAATTATACAAACCTTCATTCTCATAATCTTGTTGAAGTTTTATATAATTTTCATTTCCTAAAGTCTTTTGTAATTTCTTAAGAACCTCTTCTCTTTCATCTCGCATTTTATTTTGTCTGATAATATAGTGTTCATTGATTTTATTTAAAAATAAACTTAATGATTTCGACACTTCAGAAGAATAGTCTTTAATGTTTATTTTTTCTAAGTTATCAAATTTATATTTGTTTTTTAAGAATGTAATTTCTTTGAAAATTTCGGTTTTGATTAAAGCTAAATCTTTTATTACTTGTTCTTTTTTAGAAGGATCATTTATATCTCTATTTATTGAGCTCATTTTTCCTTCAATTTTTTGCCTCCAATAGTTTTTCTTATAATCAGCTATACTTATTGCTTTATCATATTTATAATAATTAATTTCAAATTTATTAGCTTTGAATTGATTAACAGCTAGTGCTTCAAAAGCCCAACGGCTTGCCATCATTTCGCCAACAACAGGCACACCACCTTGTTTTGCTAAAATTGGATTTAGTTTATCGAATTTAACAACAACTCCAGCTAGTAATAATTGTGGAATAATTAAAAAAGGAATAAGTATGTAAATTGTAACAGCACTATTAAATGCACTCGAAATATTTAATCCAAGCATATTTGCAAAACAAGAAGTGGTAAATAATATTAACCAATAATCAGTAAACATATCTTTCACTCCTAAAACAGAATTACCAATAATTACAAACAAAAATGTTTGTAATGCCGATAACGAAAACATAATTATGATTTTACTACATAAGTAACTGCCTTTACTTAAATTTAAAAAAGATTCACGTTTACGAATTTTTCTATCTCTAATGATTTCTTCTGCACTAACAGTAAGTCCTAAAAATAATGCAACAACAACCGACATAAACATGTATGCAGTTAAGTTTTCGTTTTTAAAAAACACGTATCCATCTGTATTATTATCATCTGTATTAAAATAGCGAACCAAAAAAGCCAGAATAAATGCTAATAAAGGAGCCTCAATTAAGTTGATTAATAAATACTGTGTATTTGTTAATTTACTTTTCACATCCCTAGTCATAAACACTTTAAATTGTTTAAAAGCATTTGGGATTTTAAAGATAGCATCAGGAATTTCATCTTGGTGTTTAATTTCACCAATGGTGGATTCAATTTTTTCCACGTAACTTTTATTCCATTCGCTAGGGCTTGTTTTACGGTTATGGGTTAAGTTTCCGTATTCGTCCAATACCTTGCTTTCAATAATATTGAAAATCAATTCAGGATTTACATTACCGCAGTTCCAACATTCGCTTTCTTCGGCATTAACATGTTGCACTAAAGTTTTAAAGTAAGAAACAGCATCAACGGGATTTCCGTAATAAATTGGATAACCCCCAACATCTAAAATTTGAAGTTTATCAAACATTTTAAAGATGTCGGACGATGGCTGATGGATTACAACAAATATTAATTTTCCTTTTAATGATAATTCCTTTAAAAGGTCCATAATATTTTCTGAATCACGTGATGATAAACCAGATGTTGGTTCATCAACATAAAGTACAGAGGGTTCTCGAATTAACTCTAAACCAATATTTAAACGTTTTCGCTGTCCACCCGAAATAGTTTTTTCTAATGGAGAACCAACTTTTAAATCTTTAGTTTCAGATAATCCTAAATCAGCTAATAATGCATGGCATTTTTTTGCAATTTCCTCATCTGTTAAGTTTCCGAAACATAATTTAGCATTGTAAAATAAGTTTTGGTAAACTGTTAATTCTTCAATTAATAAGTCATCTTGAGTAACATGTCCAATAACGCCTTCAACAAATTTTTTCTCAACATGAATGTTTTTTCCGTTAATTAAAACTTGCCCACCACTAGGTACTTCAACACCATTTAAAACGTTTAATAAAGTTGATTTACCCGCGCCTGAGCCGCCCATAATACCAATTAATTTCCCGCTTTCTTCGCGGATATTGATATTACGTAAGCCTAATTTGCCGCCTTTAAATTTGTATTCAATGTTTTTTGCTTCAAATGAAATACGTGCTTTTGAACTATCTGCCAAAAAACGACCAATAATATCACTGTAATAAATTGGCTTTACTTTTGAATTTCTTAATGATGAACCTGGAGTTAAAATGTGAATACGGTCTTTTGAAATACCTTGTCCGTTTAATTGCAACTCTATATTTCCATAAATACGCAATGCATACATACCAACACTATCAATTTGAATGACACGAACATCAGAGGTTAATGTATCGCAATAGATATGCTTACAAGTATTTTTATAACCATTTTCTTTGTTATTAATAACCAAGATATTTGGAGTATTGGGGATTTTCTCGGCTGTGTCTTCAACAAATGCTCTTAATTGATTAAACTCTTCAACTGAAATGTTAAATGTATCAGCTACAGTAATAACAAATTCATTTTCTTGTTCAGATATTTCGTTTGAAGAATAAATAAATTCCAATAAACGAATTAATACAATAACTTTTTGTGGCTGCTCTAGTTCTTGATTAATTTGAGTACAAATCTTTAATACTTTAACAGAGTTTAATGAGGTACGTTTTTCAGAACCATCTTTTTTCTTAGAACCAGCTTGTTGAGCTTCGATGAATTCATCAAAAATAACCAAGTATTTTTCTACTTGTTCTTTATTTAATTGCTGTTTTAAGAAAGACTCAACAATAGAACGACCTGTATTACTAATTCCATCAACTTTAGCAATGATGGCAAACATTTGCATTAGGGCTCTAAGTATTCGTTCACTCATAGTATTTTAATTAAAACGTTTGATCCAAATTAAGTAGGCAAGATACTAATTATTAACTATTTAACAAATAATCGTCAGATATTTTACAAAATCATTAATTTTGTATAACAAATGCTTAATTCTTTAATAAATCTTAGTCCTGCCGAACTTGCTGCTAAGTGCATCAATCAAACCAATAAACCTGTTTTTTTAACTGGAAAAGCAGGGACAGGTAAAACTACTTTTTTACGAAATATCATTGAACATACTCATAAAAATGCCATTATTGTGGCACCAACTGGTATAGCCGCCATTAATGCTGGTGGGGTAACCATTCATTCGCAATTTGGAGTTCCGTTTGGACTCTTTATCCCAGATAGTAGCTATAAAATTGAAAATACAAACACCAAAATAAACACACCTTACACCATGGTCAAGCATTTGAATATGCGCGACCAAAAACGTAAGCTTCTTCAAGAATTAGAACTCTTAATTATTGACGAAGTAAGTATGTTAAGAGCCGATTTGTTAGATACCATAGATTTTGTTTTAAAAAGTGTTCGTAGACAACAACATAAAGCTTTTGGAGGAGTTCAGGTGTTGTTTATTGGTGATTTAATGCAATTGCCTCCTGTTGTAAAAGAAGAAGAATGGAACGTTTTACGCAATTATTATAGTAGCATTTACTTTTTTGACGCTCAAGTTTTAAGAAACGAAAAACCAGTTTACATTGAATTAGATAAAATCTATCGTCAATCGGATAATACATTTATTGATTTGTTGAATAACTTGAGAAATAACAAAGTTATTCAAGCCAATATTGATTTATTAAACTCTCATTACAAACCTAATTTTGATGTCACATCTGCACTAAATACAATAACTTTAACCACCCACAACAATAAAGCTGACACCTTAAATAGGTCGGCATTGCAGGAGTTAAAAGGTAAATCTTACTTTTTTAGTGCAACGATTGACGGGGAATTTAATGAATATGCTTATCCTGTAGAAGCTTATTTAGAGCTAAAACTAGGCGCTCAAATTATGTTTATTAAAAATGATGTGAGTGGCAAACAGCAGTATTTTAATGGAAAAATTGGTGTTGTTTCTTCAATCAATCATAAAGAAATTGAAATTGATTTTAGAGATGGAACTAAGCCATTTTTATTAGAAAATTATCAATGGAAAAATATTAAGTACGAATTAAATCCTGCAACTAACGAGATTGATGAAACAGAAATAGGTACATTTATTCAATATCCAATAAAACTAGCATGGGCCATTACTGTTCATAAAAGTCA